>JAUPLE010000144.1 GCA_030837085.1 Acidobacteriota bacterium
CCGATAATATTGCCATTAATATCTTTATAAGGAATTTTATTGGTAAAAACCTGGCGTCGGCCCCCAGGGGTATCGATAAAGCCCGTGGTATTTAATACGGGCCGACCGGTGTGTATCACTTCCAGGTGGTCTTTAAGAAAAGATTTCTCACCGCCCGGGAATAGTTCATTGTAGGTCTTACCGATGATTTTATTAACCGGGAGTCCCAGTGTCCTGGCAAACTCTTTATTTATCCGTATGTACCGCTGATCCGTGTCCATATAAAAAATCATGGCCGGCGAGGAGTCCAACATGAGTTGGAGTTCTTTGCTTTTACTTTCGATTATTTTGTGAAGTTCTTTGGTCTCCTGGGTCCGCTGCGCAACCTTTTCCTCCATGTTGGCAATAATATTGAAATAGTTTTCCCGCGCTGCTTCTTTCTCGGCTTCTGCTAGACGCAATTCATTGGACAGGTGTTTATTTTCGGTTTCCAGGCGCAGGATTTTCTTTTTTAATTCCTTTAATTCGCGGGTTTGTTTTTCACTAGAATCTTTAGAAAGCGCCATTTTAAAATAATCCTTTATCGTGCATTTTAGCCATTTCCGCCTTCATGCTTTTGAAAATCAAATCAAGTGCGTGGGGTTTCACGGTGATTTGTTTCAGACATCTTTGCAAGATCAGGCTGTCATGTATTGGGGACGCGCCGAAGTTAAAATCCTTTTCCTGGCAAACATAATCCGCGGCGTACAATGTGCAGATAATTTTTGAAAATTTCCCCTGGTAAGCCAGGGGGTTGGTATGGTAGCCGACGGTAACGGACAGTTCTTCGGGCAGGTTCCAGGAATCGACGACAGCTTGACCTAATTCCGCATGGTTATAGTCCCAGGTTTCTGTTTCTGCCCTGGCCATATCAATTTTTTTGGTTTTTGACAGCCGGAGCACCTGTTTGAAATCATCCTGGAAGAATTGGTCTTCGGCAATAATGCCGATGTCATGGAGCAACCCGGCCATATAGGCATTTTCTCCTGGCAAGCCGAATTCTTTCCTGAAGATCATTTTGGTCATCAGGGCCACGGCGATGCTGTGAGTCCACAGGGATTTCCGTGAATATGTCCCTATTTTTTCATCCCGGTCAAAGATTTCACATACTTTTTGGCTTAAAGCCAATTCCTTGATAATATCGGAACCTATCCAGATAATAGCTTGTTCGATCTCGGAAAAGTTTCGTGAGAAGCTGCGCGAATAATAAGCGGAATTGGCAATTCTTAATACTTTGGCAGCCAACGGTGGGTCCAGGAGAATAATTTCTTTTAATTCTTTGACGGTTGCTCGTGGATCGTTAATTACCCGGATAATGGTGTTAACAATACTTTTTATGGAAGAAATATCGGAGGCATTGACCTGTTCAACGAGATAATGGATAACATCATCTTTTTGCTGCCGGGAATTCATCGCTGCCATGGCTGTCATTCTCCTGTCCATCATGTCTGTAGTTATATACGACTTTGAGGTAAATGTCAAATTTTTTCGATATTTTCCAGTTCTTCCCAGCGATGATAGGCCCGGGACAAGTCATCTTTCAAAGTTTGCAGCCGTTCGGCGGTCCTGGCGGCGGCGCGGCCGTCTTGTTTATAGAACTCGGGATCAGACATGATTTGATACAACTCATGCTGCTCTGTTTCAAGTTCTTCGATGCGTTGGGGCAGGGTTTCCAGTTCTAATTTTTCTTTGTTGGTGAGTTTACGAGGGCGCTGCCGACGCTGCTGTGGTTTTTCCCCGGGCTCCTGGGTTGGGCTTTTTGGGGTGGAAGGCGCCGCGGGCGCTGCCGGTGAAGTGGGAAGAGGCCGCTGGCGCAGCCAATCATCGTAGCCGCCTATATATTCTTCGACCCGGCCCTCTCCTTCCAGCACCAGGGTGCTGGTGACAACGTTGTTGAGAAAAGCACGGTCATGGCTCACCAGCAGTAGGGTGCCTTTATACTCTATCAATAAATCTTCCAACAGTTCCAGGGTTTCCATGTCAAGGTCATTGGTAGGTTCGTCCATGACCAGGAGGTTGGAGGGTCTGGCAAAAAGTTTGGCCAGGAGCAGGCGGTTGCGTTCTCCGCCGGAGAGGACTTTCACCGGTGTGCGGGCGCGTTCGGGTGAGAAAAGGAAATCCTGTAAATAGCCGATAATATGACGATTTTTGCCGTTGATCAGGACGCGGTCATTGCCGCTGGCCACGTTGTCCTGGACGCTTTTTTCTTCCTCCAATTGGTCCCGTAATTGGTCGAAATAGGTCACTTCGAGTTTGACTCCCAGGCGGATGCTGCCCTGTTGGGGTTCCAGTCGGCCCAGGAGCACCTGGAGTATAGTGGTTTTGCCGGAGCCGTTGGGCCCGATAATACCGACGCGATCGCCGCGCATGATAAGGGTGGAGAAATCGCGGATAATTGGTTTTTCATTGAAGCCGAAGCAGACGTTTTCCGCTTCTACTACCAGTTTCCCGGAGCGTTTGGCTTCTTGCAAATTGATTTTAGCCGTGCCCATTAGTTCGCGTCGGGCGCGGCGTTCTTCGCGCATTCTTAATAATGCATTTACGCGTCCTTCGTCGCGAACGCGCCGGTCTTTAACTCCTCTCTTGAGCCATTCTTCTTCTTTGTCCAGATTTTTATCGAAAAGAGCCCACTGCCCTTTTTCGGCGTCCAGGGTGGCTTCTTTCCGTTCCAGGTAGGTCTGGTAATCGCAATCCCAATTGGAAAGTTTTCCACGGTCCAGTTCGATGATGCGGTTGGCGATTTTTTTAACCAGCATACGGTCGTGGGTGACGAATAAGAGGGTGCCTTCGTAGCGAGATAAAAAATCTTCCAGCCAGGTAATGGCGTCGATATCGAGGTGATTGGTGGGTTCGTCCAGCAATAAGATGTCGGGTTTGGAGACCAGGGCTTTGGCCAGGAGAACGCGACGTTTCATGCCGGCGGACAGGCTTTCGAAAGTCGCATTCGCATCCAGGTTCATGCGGGTGATAAGGGTATTGGTTTGGCGGTGGATTTCCCATTCGCCCTCTGTTTCCAGGGTATGTTTCTCAAATCCGCCCAGGACTATATGAAACACTTGACCGGAGAGGGTTTGGGGAACTTCCTGGGGGAGGTAGGCGGTAGTAATGCCTTGTTGTCGGGCCATGGTTCCTTTATCGGGTTCCAGGTCGTTGTTGATGAGTTTAAGCAGGGTGGTTTTGCCGGCGCCGTTTCGGCCCAGGAGGCAGACTTTTTCGCCTTTTTGGATTTGCAGGTTGACGCATTCCAATACCGGGGGGCCGCCGAAAGCGATAAAAACGTCTTGTAAGCTAATTAATGCCATAATCCTTTAATTTTGCTGTCAAGATATGATCTTCCCACTGGCCGTTGATTTTTAAATAATCCAGCGCATAGCCTTCCACCCTGAACCCTAATTTTTTCAGCAGTCGCCCGCTTCGTTCATTGCGGGGCATGTAATTGGCCATGATGCGGTGTAATTTAAAGGTGTCGAACATAAACTCGACGGCCGCGGTTAATGCTTCAAACATAATTCCCTGGCCCTGGTATTTATAATGTATGCTGTACCCCAGGAAACATGCCTGGAAAACGCCTCTCATGATTTCGCCAAAATTGCACACACCTAATATTGGGCCATTGGGGAGTTCTTTAAAAAATATGGCCAGTCTCACAGACTGTCCGGTAGAAAACTCATCTTGCCTTTTTTTGAGTTCTTTTTGCCAGAATTCGAGGCTAAAAAAATTTTCAGTGCGGGTCGGCTCCCAGGGCGCCAGGTGTTCGCGGTTTTCCCGCACGTAATCGACCATTAATTCCGCTTCTTCCGGTTCCAGGAGGCGAAGTACCAACCGTGTTGTTTCAATAGGCAATAAGTCTTTTTTTGAATATTCCATCTAATTGTCCGTGTTAATCGCGACGCTTGTGGCTAAAATCATACCGGGTTAGGGATTTCGATATAATCTGTCTGAACGGCAAAGGTTTCTTTGATTTTTTTCATTAACGCCAATACCCCGGGTTTCTCTGAAAAGTAATGGCCGAGGTTCACATAATTGGTTTGAGTTTCTAAAGAGAGGGCCGGGATTTTTTCCTTTATCTCGCCGCCGAAAAAGGTATCTACTCCCTTTTCGATAGCTTTTTCATATAATGCCGAAGAGCCCCCGGTAATAACGGCCAGTTTACGCGGAACATCAGGGCCGTTTCTTAGCACGGTGAAACCGTATCGGCTGGATAACGAGAAGATTCGGTTTTGATTTTCCTGGCTATCGCTGGTAAAATCCGGCGGGTGTAATTGTTCATGGAAAATGTCTATAATTCGATCCAGGGTATAGCATTGAACATTTTCACCGGAGAATCCCACATCCAGGGGCTCAAGGTTGGTGGCCCCGATGGTGGAGAGCAGCAAGGCATTATGGCCTATTTGCGGGTGGGCGTCCATGGGCAGATGAATACCGAAAAGGGAAATCTCATGCTCCAGTAGTATTTTGATTTTTTGTTTCAGCGGTCCTCTTAACTTGAAAACACCTTGCTGGAAAATGCCATGATGTACAATAAGAGCGTCGGGCTTTTCGCCGCGACGGAGGGCCGCCTGCAAGAAAGGCAGATTAAAGGAGACGCCGAAAAGGATTTTTTCGATCTTTTCTTTTCCTTCAACTTGTAAACCGTTTTCACAGAAGTCTTGAAAAAATTCGTAGTGATACAATTCCGCCAAAA
>JAUPLE010000145.1 GCA_030837085.1 Acidobacteriota bacterium
ACTTTGGGAAGCGGTGAGGAAACTTTGGGAAGCGGTGAGGAGACTTTGGGAAGCGGTGAGGAAACTCTGGGAAGCGGTGAGGAAACTCTGGGAAGAGGTGAGGAAACTCTGGGAAGAGGTGAGGAAACTCTGGGAAGCGCTAAGGAGACTTTGGGAAGAGGTGAGGAAACTTTAAGTAAGGTTAAGGAGACTTCGGGAAGAGGTGAGGACATGTTCCTCATGTATAATAATAAATGCGAAAGTAAAATACACAATAAATATAGAAGGAGACAAATATGATGAAAAAAAGAACTACCCATGGATATTTCCTTGAAAGCACGCAGTTACTGTTTAAAAACGCCCAGGAGGATGAAGAAATAAACGCCCTCCTAGTGCCTTATAAAATTGATGAGGCAAAATATGACTATGGAATATCGCTTTGCACTCGAGGCTTTAAGAGTGACAGACAACAACTCAAACTGCATGGCCAGCAGTATCGAGCAAGAAAAAAGTTTGAGAAGCTTCAAAATGAAGCCAATGAAGGCTATCAAATTCATTTAAGATTCCTGAGAATATCCTTTGAAAAAGATGTGGAAAAGTTAAAAGAATTAAGCGCTTATGGAATACGCACCCGAAGCATTGCCGACTGGTTAAAAGAGGCCCAGGATTTCTATCAAAATACGGTTGTTGATGAAGAAGCCATGGCTGAGTTGGATTCTTTCGGTATCACGGCGGAGTTGTTCCAGCAAAATGAAACTAAAATAACTGAAGTTGATGCCGCCTATCGGGAGCATAAGCTCAAATTAGGCGCGGCCCAGGATGCCATAGTTCAAAGAGACGAGATTTTTAAAGAGCTGGCGATATTTCGAAAGAAATTCATCGCTATTTGCAGGACAGCGCTGAAAGACCATCCGCAATTGCTTGAAAAGCTAGGCATTAAGGCTTATACGGAAGGCTACGTAAGAGCGAAACCTAAAAAGAAAGAAGAACAACCCCCGACTGACGGCGGCTCAACTCAAACTGCTCCGACCGCTGAGGTTGCGTCGAATGTTGACGTTCAAAAAGAACCTGTCGCGGTTGAAACTGTCCCGAACAATAATAAAAAGAAAAAACGAAAATAGCTAACCAAAGATTTCACAATCCTTATAAAAAGGGGGCAGAGATGGAATGAACCTCTGCTTAAGGTATAGAGCCTGATGGTGGTTAGGGCATAAACTTCCCGGTACAGTCCTACAAAACGGGACCCCCAGCATGGGGGCGAGCCTGATGGTGTATGGGATCTAAACCTCCCGGTCCAGTCCTACAAGATAGGACCCTCGCGCCCCGGATATGGTTCCGTTATCCAGGTACTTTTTGATGGCTGCCGCCCGCTTATCAGCATCAGTCATGGGAGAGTGACCATACGTCGCCCTGATCTTAATATATTCATCCAGCAGACTTCCTTCCTGGGCGGTTTCCCATTTGTCCGGTTCAACCAATCTCGCTTGCTTCATGGCCTGGGCCAGACAAGGCGCTACATAACCCGGACGATTCACATGATTGTCCAATACTAACGCCACTCCATACTCGGATGTCACTAAATCCGAAATATAATACCCATTCGGCTTGTAACTCTCAGATTTGTAAAATGTTCCTATCCGCGAGAGGGCATGCTCTACCTGGATAGATTGCACTTTCGGGTCTTGCCCGGATTTCCAGAAATAATATGCCCATTCATTGGTGCGCAGCAGTTCTTTTTCCGCGCCGGTTACCAGTTTCTTGCCATCCAGGATAATATAACCGGACGTTTTGTTGGTAAGTTCTACATCCAACCCATACCGGCCATAATAGTTCTTGAATAATTCCGGGTCGGTTTCTTTGATTCGTTCCAAAAGAGCTGCCAGTTCGCCGGGGTTTATATCTACTCCTATGGTCCACTGGAACATCCCGAAAGTCATAAAGGAATTGTCCCAGGTATTGATAGCGTCCAGGTTTCCTTCATTTTCCGATACGGAAATGATAACCCCCAGGGCAGAGGGCGTTAATCCGAGCCCCTGGAGAAAAGTTTTATTTTTTTCGACAGCGTCTTTTATTTTTTGTTTGCCGTAATAGTAAATGCCATTCTTGTATTTGGTAAAGCCCACCTCATCCACTCCGTCGGAAACATAAACAATGGTTTTTTCTCCTTGAGCCTGTTCACGAATCGTAAGCTTCGCGGTTGAACCCGTTGAATCCGCCATATTATCCTCCATTTATGCCGCAAGGGCATTGTTTTTCAGTTTTGTGTTTTATAGTATAGAATAAAAAAATCGGAAATTCAATAGTCTGCTATTTCGCGATTTTCGGGAAAAAGTGGATTGCAAAAAAAAGTCATAAAACTGTATGGTTCAATATCAAACTGTCTTGTCAGTGACTACGCAAAAGCCAACATTTCACTTTCCGTATGCTGCGCCGGCAGAGGAATACCTTCCTCCCTTAGCCCTTCCAGGTGGAATTTGATGGCTTCGTAGATATTTTCTTCCACCATTTTTTTCGTCTTCCCTGTGGCCACGCATCCCGGAAGGTCCGGGATATAGGCGCTGTAGCCAGTTCCCGTTTTTTCATAAATGACCAAATACTTTATCATTTTAGTGCTCCTTGATATCTGCTTGTTTTAGGATACTTCCCAGGGTTCCCCGCTTGATTTCATCGGACAATTTGTGGAAAGCGATTGTGACCACACCTTTTTTTTCAGGGTGTTTAAACTGTTTATGACTTCCTTTTTGTCTTGCTTCATACCATCCGTCATCTTCAAGCATTTTTATAACTTCCCTTACTTTCATGCAAATTCCTTTAGGCTATTATAATTCATATGGCATCATTTTTCAACCTATAGATTTTTTCAGCCATTTTCCTTAGAGCCTTCTTAACGAGAGCCTCCGTGTACCTTTTTTACGATTTGACAAAAACCTGGCCCTCATGGGTCAAACGAATATACACCGGCTTCTTCTTACAAGGAAAATCGGCAAAAACAGGCTCATCCAGGCTTTCAAGTTTTTCCCTGAAAGTTTCCGCCACTTCCCGCTGCTCCGGCGTTACCCGGGGAATATACCCCGTGCTGCCCGCGCCGTGACACGAAGGGCACTCTGCTTCCGCTACTTCCATTCCCGGCGGCACTTCCGACATAATATGCGAGCAATCATCCCCTACCACTAACCGCCTACCCCGCCCCATACAATGAATACATACCGCGGACCTATCCTCTTGCTCTACATAACGAAATATCTCACTTTCCACGCTCTCCAGCAATTCCCGGCGCTTTTTTTCAAGAGTCTCCCCCCGGCGCTCATAATCCGTTAACCTCATCTTGTACTGCTTCAATTCCTCTTCATACCGCGAATTTTCGCGCCAACCAAGCGTTGGCGAATCATAATACAGGACATCGGGCGGCGTGTCCAATAACGGGTTTACTTTTTTTCCCCGGATACGCTTGTATATTAATATGAAATCCACAAACTGCTTTTCTTCCACTGAAAGGTGAATGTTGACCCGGGTTATATTCAAAGAATTTAGAAGATCGTTGAAGGGCCCACAAGCGAGATAATTTAAAAGATTGCGATCTTTAAAGAAATGACAGGGGGTAATACCTTTGTCGGTCAATAAGCGCTCCAATTCACCGATTAAATGCTGAAATTTCTTTATACGCCCGGTAAATAATCCCATGATGTATCCTTACTATCGCTGCATCGCTGCATTCATAAACAAAAAACTAAACCACAAAAAACAGGATGCAGAGGAGATTGATTACCCATAAAGCAGGTTTGATTTCGCTTATTTTACCTCGAAAAATTTTGACTAACGAATAAGATAAGAACCCAAAGGCCAGGCCGGTACTGATACTGTAACTCAAAGCAATCATCAAGATAATGATGAAAGAAGGAAAACCGATTTCCAGGTCAGAAAAGTCGATTCTTTGTATGTTACTCATCATGAAAAAACCGACCATGAGTAAAGCCGGGGCCGTGGCATACTTGGGTACAATGGCAAAAACGGGAATAAACAGGGTAGCCAGGAGAAACAGGAGACCGGTGACAATGGAAGTCAATCCTGTCCGTCCGCCGCTGGCAATTCCTGAAGCCGATTCGACATACGTGGTAGTGGTGGAGGTCCCGCACACGGCGCCAAACATGGAAGCAGAAGCATCGATGATATAAAGCCGGTCCATGTGGGGCAGTTCCCCGCCTTTATCCGCCGTCTCGATCTGTTGGGAAAGGCCCAACAAGGACCCAATGGTATCGAAAAGATCGATAAACAACATCGAAAAAATAGGCGCCAGGAAACTGATCTTTAAAGCGCCGATAATATCAATTTTCCCAAAAATTTGCGAAACATTGGTCTCCAATGAAAACACCTTGTCAGGTAGTTCTACTTCCCCCAGGACAATGGACAAAAGAGTTGCGAAGAATATCCCGATTAGCAGTGAACCTTTTATTCGTTTCAGTTCCAGGAGGATCATGAGCAATAACCCGGCCAGGCCGATCAAGATCGTTTTCGTTATGGGCGCGGCTTTCACCAGGGTGGCCGGATCATCGATTACCAGCCCGATGTTTTGCAGACCCATGAACGCGATGAAAATTCCAATACCCACGGTAATGGCGCTCAGGAGTTCTTTGGGTATGGCCGCGATGATCATTTTGCGCAGGCCGCAAATAGTGACCAGGAGAAAAATAAAACCCGATACAAAAACGATGCCTAAAGCCACTGGCCAGCTAATTCCCTGGTTCAATACCAGGGTAAAGGCGAAATAGGCGTTAAGCCCCATGCCCGGCGCCAGGGCAATAGGGGAGTTGGTGTAAATACCGCTGACGATGGTCACAATGCCTGAGACCAGGCAGGTAACCGCGATCAATGCGGTTTTGTCCATCCCGGTAACGGATAGAATGTCGGCGTTGGCAAGAATAATATATGCCATGGTCAAGAACGTGGTGAAGCCGGCGAGAAATTCGATGGAAAAGCTGGTTTTTTCACCAAAAAGTTTTTTTATCAAGTTGGTCATGATTGCTGCTCCATATTTTTATCCAGGATTTATAATATAGCAAATTGGCTGTAAATGTCAATTATATTGCCCTATTTTTTATAAGAAAATCCTCTGATATGGATGTTGATCAAAATTTATCGGGATCCCGAAATAATCGTGATAAGGAAAATGCAAGGAAAGACGTAGGGATTTGATGAATCAAACCCCTACGTTTGTAATATTAGCCTGGCGCAGTTCTATACTAGTCCGCAATAGTGGCGAAAGCAATCCCGGTGGGAATACCGTTGGCCTGGACATAGTTCACCTGTTGGTTGATGACAAGATCGATAATGGAAATTCTTTCTGAGCCGCCGCTGAGAGTGGGATTGGCCACATAAAGATAATTCCCCGATGGCTCAATGGCAATGGTATCGACGCCAAATAATTGGCTGGTTCCTTTCTTTGGCCGGGCCGGGATGCTGACGCCGGTGCTGGTAACCTGGCCGGGGCCGGTCACATCCAATACCTCGATCATGGCGCGATAATAAACTGAATTGCTCAGGTAATACGCTTTTGTGCCGTCCGGGGAAAAGACGCAGCTTTGCCCGCTCTTGTGGGGCACAATGACGAACCCCTTAAAATTCACGTATGAACAACAACTGACTTCAAAGACAGGGACCCTATACCCGTTTGCGGTAGCAGCAATGGCAGTATGACCATCCGGCGAGAATTCAACATTCACGGGCCTGGCGGGTAGTACATCGATGGACTTCACGTAATCCAAAGTGGCATCATAGAGCCTGAACACATTGATCCTACCTTGAAAATAATCTGCCGACAGGACCATGTAGGCCCCGAATTCAATGGATTTACATGGAGAAACAGCAATGGCGTTGGAGTACGCGGTGCCAAAGCTTTGAATGTTTGCCAATTTGTGGGTGGCGACATCGACTACCGCGATTGAAGGCGCAAAACCGCCATCGGTAATCAATACATACTTATCATCCGGGGTAAGGGCCATATCCTCGGCAAAAAAGGGTATATGCGTCTTACCCACAATGGTCGGTGGTGCATCGAACCCACCGGAAATGTCGATGAAAAATATCCTGGAGTCGCCAAAATTACTGACAATGGCTGTTTTCCCGTCCGAGGTAATCACCACATCAAACAAGCCGCCCCCGTAACTTCCCAAGCTTCCTTTGAGCAAAGAAGCGGAAATCGTCTGTGTTTCCGGGTCGATGAACTGGATACTATTGGTGTTGCTGTTGGCAAAAACACCAATTTTTTCTCCGGCAAACGATAGACTTACCAAACTGAAAACCAAACACAACATAAAAAAAATTTTTTTGTTCATTTTTCCTCCCTTTTTCTTTATTCATTGGTTCACCCCCATTTCCAGGGTAAACAACCATATCATAATCATCCAGAAAGAAAAGTCAATAGTTTTTTTTATTTTTTTTAAAATTTCCAGGGCAGAATCGAATTGTATGGATTTGATTTATCAAACCCCTTGAAAAAACCTTTTTTTTAAGGTATCATTGTATGGGTTTGATAAATTAAACCCCTACGGAAAACAAAATGCAGGTGTGAAACAAATGAAAACAAAAATATCGTACCTATGTTTGCCTATCATCGTCAGCGTCTTATTAATACTGTCTTTTGGCAGTTGCAAAAATTTCGGGATACCTGATTATAAATTGACCGTCGTTATCGGACCCGGCGTCAACGGTACTCCACCTACCGGTGTAACCACCCACAAGGAACTGGATACCATCGACTACGAATACAAAGCTGATGATAGCAATTACCAGGTGGAAGTATTGGTGAACGATTCAGTGGGTTCGTCGGCGGGAAAATTTGTTATGTATACCGACCTGAACGTAGTCGCCCAGATTTTTGATATACGAGACACCTGGGATTTTACATTAGAAGAGACCGCAGACGGTACAGTGGAGAAAAGAGAATTTACCGTTACCTTTACAGGCAACAGTCTTCTTTCCGGGGATTTCACCGACAGTACCGGGCACTACGGCGCCTGGATTATCGACGATACAGACTTGACAATGACCTATAGTAACTGGCTGGATTACAAACTCACCAGCACCAGTGTAACCGGTATGGCAGGCACCTGGTCGGGTGAGGAGAAAAGTTCCTCCTGGAGCGCTTCCCGGACGAAATAGGGTGAGAATATTCTCGTTTATCGGTTGGTCCGGGAGCGGAAAAACAACGCTGATAACCCGGCTGATCAAACATTATAAAACACAGGACAAAAAAGTAATTGCCGTCAAACACGCCCCCCATAAATACTATCTGGAACCTGAATCCACGGATACATTTAAATTCCTCGAAGCCGGCGCCGATGAAACCTGCCTGGCGGCTAAAAACGAAATGCTTACAATGAAACGTATCACGGAAAAAACAGACCCCATTGCCTTACTCAAATCCCAATACCCGGATTGCGATTTCCTGTTCCTGGAGGGCTTGAAGAGTGAAAATATCCCGGCTATCGAAGTCTTTAACTCTCAAAAAAATGAAGCGCTGAAATTCCCCCTGGCATCCTTATGCGCCGTCGTTTCGGATAAACCCGTGATCACAAACAGCCCGATTCCCAACTTTAATATGAACGATTTAGATAAGATAATCCATTTTATGGAGGTCTATCATGAATGATCTTAAACCTAAAAACGTTTCCTTAAAAGTCAACAACCGGGAAATCCCCCTCAACGCCTTTGTAAAAAATATAGTTTCAAAGGTTGTCGAAGGTTTGGTGGATTCCCTGGACAAAATACCGGTGGATAAAACCAAAATCGAGATAATCATCGAATCCGAGGAAAAAAAATAATCCGAAGATTTTTGTTGTTTTGTTGATAGATAGGGGGCATTCCGGACCCAAATCAAAAATCTTGACAAATCAGAGCAAAATGTTTATTATATAACAATATCAAAATAATAAATAATGTAGAGTCTAATTTTTCTGGAGGATTAAGCAATGTCAGCACACAAAATAGTTCAGATGCGAGAAGCACACCAGGTCCTCTGCGAATTCCCGTTTGAGATTAAAGAACTTCAAAAAGGTTACTCAGACAGGATACTCAGGATCGACCTGGATAAAAATGAGGTCGCCATCCAACCGGTGACCCAACAAATGAAAGACCTGTGGACAGGAGGCAAAGGCTTCGACCTCTGGCTCATGTTCCTTGAAATCGATAAAAACACCAAATGGGACAGCCCCAATAACCCCATCTGCTTTTCACCGGGTCCCTTAGGCGGAACAACTTCATTCCCCGGTTCCGGCAAAACCCTGGTAACCGCCCTTTCCCCCATTACCCAATCAGCCATCGATTGCAACGTGGGCGGCTTTTTCGGTCCCTATTTAAAGTTCTCCGGCTTCGACGCCCTGGTTATCGTGGGAAAAGCAAAAAAGGAAACCATTATCCTGATCGACGCGGTCAAGAAAAAAATCACCATTGAAGCGGCCCCGGCAGAAAGTATCGATTCCCACCTGGCGGCGGAAGAATTCACGGAAATGTACGCCGACGACGACCTGGATAAACGCAATATCGCCGTAGTATCCGCCGGAAAGGCCGCCATCCATTCCCGCATGGGCGTGCTGAATTTTTCTTTCTGGGACTGGCGCAGGAACGTCACCCGGCTGAAACAAGCCGGCCGCGGCGGCGTAGGAACCGTCTTCAGGGATAAAATGCTGAAAGCCCTGGTCATCAAAAACAGGGACATTACCCCTGCCTGGCGCGTCGAAGAAAACAAAGCCGCCCAATGGGTTAAACCGAAAAAGATTATTTCCCAACCGAAAAACGAAATCGAAATCATTGACGCGGTGATTGAGAAATGGGGCAACAACCCGGAATATGTCATCGAAATGATGCAAGATATCCAGGAGCGGTTCCATTATATCTCATTGACAGCCATCGAACGACTGACCACGAAAACCGGCGCCCATAAAGCCTACCTTTATCACCTGGCTACGTTCGATAAATCCTTCAGCCTGGAAGAAAAAATCACTGCCCCCGCCACTCACGCGGTTGCTTCGATCCCGGCGCAAGTGATTAACGCCCCTGCAATTCAAAAATTCATTGCCCTGCGCAACCACGATGCCGCTGACGCCTGGAAAATCGATAACTATATCTCCAGGGGCGGCTATGAAGCGCTAAAGAAACTGTTAAATGAAAAAAAGCAAAACGATATTATCGGGGAAGTATCAGCATCCGGCCTGCGCGGCCGGGGCTGCGGATCCCCCATCGGGCAGAAATGGGATACGGCTTTAAAGGCGAAAAAAGATGATATATATATTGTATGCAGCGCCAACGAACCCAACGCCGATGCTTTTATCAACAAGTATATCCTGGAAATCGACCCCCACTCCATCATCGAGGGCATGCTGATCGCGGCCTATGCCGTGGGCGCGAAAGAAGGTTTCATTTCCATAAAGAAAGAATTTACACTGGCGGAAGAACGACTGTGCGGTGCTATCGAATCCGCCCGACAGAAAGGTCTCCTGGGTGAGAACATCCTGGGTTCCGGTTTTAATTTCACGCTTTACATTCGCCGGGGCGCCGGTGCCGCGATTTTCGGAGAAACCACTTCCCTGCTGGAAACCCTGGCCGGCCGCGTGGGTGAATCCCACGCCAAATATATCCCCGTGGAAGAAGTGGGGTTCCGCGGCAAACCGACGATCATCAGCAACGTGGAAACCTGGGCCAATATCCCGGTGATTTTTCAAAAAGGCGCCCAATGGGCCGCCGCTAACAGGACAAAAGTATTTATCCTCAGCGGTCCGGTGCGCAATCCGGGTTTATTGGAAGTACCCCTGGGTACGACCCTGCGTGACATCATCGAAAAGATCGGCGGAGGCGCTTCCAACAATGGAAAAATCAAAACCGTCCAGGTAGGTGGACCCGCGGGCGGGTTTATCCCCGCGGATAAATTTGACTTACCCCTGGATTTCGAATCCCTGGACGAAGCCGGCGCCATGATGGGCTCCGGTAACATCCTGGTAATGGATGATAAAACCTGCATACCGGAAGTGGTTCGCAGCCGGGTGGAATTCCTGGCGGAAGAATCCTGCGGCAGATGCACCCCGTGCCGCGAAGGCCTGTTTGCCCTTAAAAATGCCTTGAACCGCATCTGCGGCGGCGACGGAAAAGAAAATGATATCCAGTTCCTGGAGGATGTGGCCAAAACCATTGCCGAAACCAGCCTTTGCAATTTCGGCGCGGTGGCAGCCAACCCGGTGTTGTCTTCGCTCCGTTATTTCAAGGGGGAATATGAAGACCACATTAAAAACAAAAAATGCGGAACCGGCGCAGGTAAATCTAATGAATAGGAGGAGAACCAATCATGGCCAATATAGCAACTACTACAACAACGAGTAAAATTGAAATTACCATAAACGATAAAAAGGTAACGGTGGCCCGGGATACCATGCTGATTAAAGTAATACAGGAAGCCAAATTTTCCGTGCCAACTCTTTGCCGTAACAAGAACCTTATTCCCACCGGGAGTTGCCGTTTGTGCGTATGCGAAATCGAAGTGGGCGGGACCAAAAAATTAGTAACCTCCTGTAATTATCCCATCCGGGAAGAGATCAAAGTCGAAACCGATTCCGAGCGGGTCAAGGCCCACCGGAAAGTGTTGGCCGAGATGTACCTGGGCCGGTGGCCGGATGTGCCGTTGGTTAAAGCGATTGCCAAACGGTGCGGCGTTACCGACGGCGGCCGGTTTAAGAGCGAGTTAACCGACGCTAATCCCAAATCTTGCATCCTCTGCGGTCAATGTGTCCGGGCTTGCGATGAATTCATCATGGAACGTATTTTGGATTTTGCCGGCAGGGGAATCAAACGGCATTTGACCATGCCTTTCGGCCAGGTGGACCACCATTGCGTCGGTTGTACTTCTTGCGCTTATGTATGCCCCACCCATGCGTTGGAAATCATCGACGATCTGAATCACCCGGATAATCCTAAAATGATACGCGATTACGGTATGCGTATCAATGCGGAAATGGCTACCCTGGACAAGCACCAGTGTTGTATGCGCGAAGTAGGCACGGCCAATATCGTGGATGTCATGAACGCCTACGACTTGCTGCCGGTGATGAACTACCAGTATGGTTCCCATGAAGATTCGAAAAAAATCGGTACGCAATTGCTTAAGAAGAATTATTTCACCCAGAAAATGCCGGACGGCTGCTGGAAGGGTTGTTCCATGGCGTGCGCCAAGACGGTCGATCAATTCGAGTTAAGGACCGGCCCTTATAAAGGCCAAAAAGTGACCGTGGACGGTCCCGAGTATGAAACCGCCGGCAGTTCAGCCAATATGGGCTGTTTCGACGCCGATTTCCTGGTGGAATTTAATTTCTACTGTGATACTTACGGCATCGATACCATTTCCATGGGCACTTGTATGGCATTTGTGATGGAGTGTTTTGAAAACGGTATCATCACGACGGAGCACACCGGCGGCAAGGTTTTGAAATTCGGCGCCACCAATGAGGTGCTGGAATGTTTGCATGAGATGGCGCGCGGTGAAGGATTCGGCGTGGATGTTGGCCAGGGGATTCGCTGGTTAAAGAATAAATGGATTAAAGAGTTAGGCGCGGACCCGAATTTTCTCCAGGATATTGGTATGGAAGTCAAAGGCCTGGAGTATTCCGAGTATATGCCCAAAGAATCGTTGGCCCAGCAGGCGGGTTATGCCATGGCTGTCAAAGGTCCCCAGCATGATGAAGCGTGGTTGATTTTCATGGACATGGTGAACAACCAGATTCCGACCTTCGAGGATAAAGCCCAGGCGCTTTATTATTTCCCGTTGTGGAGGACCTGGTTTGGGCTCATGGGATTATGCAAGTTGATCTGGAACGATGTCGTGCCGGCAGATAATAAAACATATCCCCCGCAGGTAGCGGCGAAAGTGCCGGGTCATGTGGAGGATTTTTTCAAATTTTATGAAGGTATGACCGGCATCCCGTTGGATGAAGAAAAGATGTTGAAGCAGAGTGGGCGGGTGCATAATTTGCAGAGGATCATCTCCCGGCTGATGGGGTTTGGTACGCGGCAGCATGATATGCCGCCTTACCGGGCGGTAGGGCCGGTTACTAAAAAAGAATATGAATCCCGTGTCGAGCGATATGATAAGCAGTTGAAAGAGATCATAGGCGTAGACCCGGAGGGTAAGACCACGGAAGAGAAAATGAAACTGATCAGGGAATACCGGATGCAAATGTACAACAAGGTTGTGGATGCGGCCTATGAGAAGCGTGGTTGGACCAAGAACGGGGTTCCGAAGATTGAGCGGTTAAAGGAGTTGGGCATCGATTTACCGGAACTGGTAGAAATAATAAAAGCAGACCAGATATAGCCCCCATGCTGGGGGTCCCGTTTGTAGGAATGTAACTGTAGTGAAATATCCTGGCTAACCAAAAGCTTTAGGAAGTCAAGAACCCCTTTCTCGAAAGGGTTTCTTGGATAGGATAAAAAGTGGATATTGAAGAAATTTTCAAAAGGAATGTCCCGGGGGTCCGGGACATCCTGGCAAAAAAAAACGTGGCCGTTGCCGGGTGCGGCGGATTGGGTTCCAATGCGGCTGTGGCATTGACTCGGGCGGGGATCGGCAAGTTGATCATTGCGGATTTCGATGTAGTGGAGCTTTCCAATCTCAATCGCCAGTATTTTTTCCTGGCGGATGTCGGAAAGCGTAAGACCGATGCCCTGGCAGCCCACTTATTGGCCATCAATCCCCAATTAAATATACAGGCCCATTTTACCGAACTAACCCCTGGTACTGTTTGCGAGCTTTTCGCGGAAGCGGACCTGTTGATTGAGGCATTTGACAGGGCGGAAAGCAAAGCCTGGCTTATTGAAACCTGGTGTGTTCATTTCCCGCATAAGCCCGTGGTATGCGCCAGTGGGTTATCGGGTGTCGGCAATACCGGGACTTTAACGGTGCGGCGGTCGGGGAACATTATCATGTGCGGCGATTTTGAGACGGACATGAGTATGGGATTGATATCGTCGCGGGTGGCGATTGCCGCCAACATGCAGGCCAATGAGGCGATTGAGATATTAATAAGAGGAATAGACAAAGATGGTCATCATTAATAATAGAGATAAGTTAGAATGGCAGGAGAGTATGACGGTGCGGGACCTATTGACGAAGATGGGGTATACCTATTCGTTGATTACCGTCACTGTCAATGGTGAATTGGTGCCGAAGGAAAATTATGAAGATCATGCCGTGCCGGACGGGGCCGATGTCACTGTTTTCCACCTGGCGCACGGCGGATAAACCCAAGGGCACGCGGCGCGTGCATCCTATCTGTAGAACTGCACCAAAAGATTTACTTTTAAAAAAGAGGAACACAATTTTTTTCCCCCCAGGCCGCTGGGGAAATCTTTGGAAAGGTACGGAAAATCTTTCAATTTTTATCGAAGTTGATGCTTATACATATTTACATAACGAGTTTATTATGGTATAAAATTTGGTATGAATCTGAATTCATTTTTTTGTCCAGGCGCCGAAAAAAAAATTAAAGTGAAAAAAATGAAGAAATTTTACCTATTTATTTTCAGTATTACTATCGCGGTAAAAGCACTATTCCCCGAAGCCCCGGTCATCCAATTCGACCATCTCTCACTCGAAGACGGATTGTCCCAGAGCATCATCGAATGTATTATGCAGGACAGCCAGGGATTTATGTGGTTCGGAACGGAAGACGGCCTAAACAAATATGACGGGTACAAATTCACCGTTGTCCGGCAAATCCCCAATAACCTCAATAGTTTAAGCCATAATTATGTGTTGTCCATTTACGAGGACCGTTCCGGCGTTTTCTGGATAGGAACATTCCACGGCGGCTTAAATAAATTCGATGTGAAGACAGGCAAATTCACTCATTACACCCGGAGACACGGCGATCCTACCAGTTTAAGCAATAATGTCGTTCGTGCTATCTGCGAAGATCGCGAGGGAACCCTCTGGTTTGCCACGGATGAAGGTTTGAACCGCTTCGACAGGCAAAAAGGAGCGTTTACCGTGTATCGAAACATTCCCGGCGATCCCAACAGCCTTAGCAACAATGGTGTGCAGGTGATTTACGAAGACCGGTCCGGCGTGCTCTGGGCCGGCACCAACGGCGGAGGTCTAAATCGATTTAATCGCGAAACAGGGACATTTACCGTTTTTAAAAACAACCCCAGGAATCGCGCCAGCCTGAGTAATGATGTAATCAATGCCATTTATGAGGATCGATCCGGCACACTCTGGCTCGGCACCCAGGGGGGCGGCCTGGTCAAATTCGACAGGAAAACCGGGGCTTTTACGACTTATCGATACGAAATGAACAACCCCCTCAGCCTGAGTAACGATATCGTACGTGCTATTTTTGAAGACAACTCCGGTATTCTCTGGATCGGTACTTATGGCGGCGGTCTCAATCGATTTGACCGCACAACAGGAACTTTTACCGCTTACCAAAATGACCCGGTCAATCGCAGGAGTATCAGTAACAATTCTATTTATTCCATATTTCAAGACCGCTCAGGGGTGTTTTGGATCGGCACCTATGGGGGAGGACTCAATAAGTTCGATGGCAAAAAGAAAGCATTTATGCATTACAGTGTCCGCCCCAATAATGCCAACAGTTTGAGTCACAATATTGTCTGGTCCTTTTATGAAGAAAAAGATGGGATTCTCTGGATTGGGACCCAGGCTGGACTGGATAAATTCGACCGGAAAAACGATCGCTATACTCACTACCGCTCCGATCCCAATAAACGCCCAGGCAACAGCCTGAGCCATAATATTGTCCGGCAGGTTTATGAAGACCGTTTCGGAACGCTCTGGTTGGGAACCAGCGGGGGAGGACTCAACGCTTTTGACAGGAAAAAAGAAACATTCAAAGTTTATATGAATGATCCGGCGAATCCCCACAGCTTAAGTCATAATGAACTCCGGTATATTTATGAAGACCGCTCCGGCGTCCTCTGGATCGGTACCAACGGCGGCGGTTTGAATAAATATAACCGGGGAACCGATGACTTTACACGCTATCGTTTCAACGAAAATAATCCCAACAGCCTGAACAATGATTTTGTCAGATGCATGTACGAAGACCGGTTGGGCAATTTCTGGATCGGTACTCAAGGGGGAGGATTGGATAAATTCGACCGCCAAAAAGATGTATTTACGCATTACAGGTATAATCCCAATGATAAAAACAGCTTGAGTAACGATTTTGTTTTTTGTATTTATGAAGATACGGCCGGCGTCCTCTGGATCGGCACCTGGGGCGGGGGGATCAACCGTTTTAACCGGGAAACGGAAACCTTTACCGATTTCGGGGCTATCGATGGGTTACCCAGTAATGCCATTTTCGGTATCCTGGAAGACAACCAGGGGAATCTCTGGATCAGTACGACCCGGGGATTATCAAATTTTAACCCGAAAGATCAGCAATATAAAAACTACAACGAGAGAGACGGCCTGCAAAGCGATGAATTTAACGGCGGTTCCTATTATAAAAATAGCAGCGGCGAGATGTTTTTCGGCGGAATCAACGGTTTCAACGCCTTTTTCCCGGATCGCATCAAAGACAATCAATA
The DNA here is from genome assembly GCA_030837085.1 of Acidobacteriota bacterium. Lineage (GTDB taxonomy): Bacteria > Acidobacteriota > Aminicenantia > UBA2199 > UBA2199 > JAKAGC01. The sequence goes on from JAUPLE010000145.1 coordinate 15,571, forward strand.
CACTCCACCCATTGTCATTACCACCTTTCAAAAGTTAAATAAAGAAGTACAGTTGGATAAACCCATCTTTGAGTTAAAGGAATTAATTCTATCTCCAAAGGATTATTTTTTCTCTTTCGAATTTGCCGCACTGGATTACACGGCGCCCCAGAAAAACAGGTACGCATACAAAATGGAAGGGCTGGATCAAGATTGGATTGCCACCGGCGCGGATAAACGGTTTGCCTCTTATACCACGCTTTCCCCGGGCGCCTACACCTTCAGGGTTAAAGGTTCAAATAATGACGGCGTATGGAATCCGGAAGGCGTATCGTTAAAGATCATAATTACGCCCCCCTTCTGGAAAACCTGGTGGTTTGTGGCCCTTGCCGCGGCATTAGTTCTTTTCCTTTTGTTCAATATATACCGGGCTAGAACCATGGCAATACGGCAGGAAATGGAAACCATGCGTCTTGAAAAAGAGCTGCAGTTAAAAGCCGATTTTACCGCGATGTTGGTGCATGACCTGCGCAGTCCCCTGACCACTGTCATGGGCTATTCGGAAATGATGAAAGAGAGAGCAGACCAAATGAATGCAGCCAAAGTCGGGGATGTGATTTCCCGTTCTTCACGGAAAATGTTGAACCTCATCAATGATATGCTGGACTTCGCAAAGTTCGAAGCCGGCAAAATGACCTTGAATAAAAAGAATGTGTCTATTGCTGTTATCGTATCGGAAATATATGAGATAATGCCCCCCTTGCTCAACCAGAAGAGTATCAACCTGGCATGTAAAATCGAACCGGGCCTGGAAAAGAAACCAATCTCCATTGACTCGGAGAAAATCGGCCAGGTATTGAATAACCTCTTAAGTAATGCGGTAAAATTCACTCCCCCGCAAGGGACAGTGACCATTGAGGCCTTTGAAACGGTCAATACGCACGCTGCTCATGCGGGTGGGGGCGGTGGACATCACGGAGGCAGCGGGAATGACGGCGGGTTCGTAGAGGTGGCGGTTACGGATAACGGCCCCGGTATCCCGCAAGAACTGCGAAAATACCTTTTCGATAAATACGCCCAATTGAGCGAAGACCAGAAAATGAAAGGAACCGGTCTGGGGCTGGCGGTTTCGAAATTAATCATTGAAGCCCACGGCGGCGTCATCGGCTACAAGCCGGTGAGCGAAACGCATGGCAGTGTTTTCTATTTCCGCTTACCATTACCCCGAAATTTGAAACCAGGCGAGGAAACTAGTGAAAAGTAAACAAGTATGTCATTCCAGGATAAGTTTAGCGGTTTTAGTGATTTTTACCGCTGCTGCGCTGCTGCTGTTCAGCGCCTGCAAAAAAGAAAGAGTTGTCAATAAAATGCAGGTTATACTCATCAGTATCGATACATTAAGGGCGGATCATTTAAGCGCCTACGGGTATAATCGTGATACATCTCCCAACATAACCGGGCTGATCAAAGATTCCGTGCATTATACCCAGGCGTATCCCAACGGCTGTTGGACCATGCCCAGTCATATGTCTTTGTTGACCGGCACCCTCCCTTCCCGGCACGGTATCACCCAGCCCTGGGGCACGGTTTATAAAAAAAAATATTGGCGGTTGAATGATTCGATAAAGACCATTGCCGATGTGTTAGAGGCCCATAAGTCCACAATTAAAACACTAAAATACGCAAAACTGCCCACGGAGTTGGGTTTCGCCAACGGCTTCGAAAAAAATATCCAGATGGACCCCTTCGATAATAAAAACAAACTGGCCGCGTTGTTAAAAGAAATCGAAGATAATAAGGAAAAGGATTTTTTCTTTTTTCTCCATACATGGAAAGTTCATGCCCCCTATACCAGCACCTACTTCCTGGAAAAAGGCAAGCTCAGCGAAGAGAAATTATACTATCTTCAGCATCCACGAAAGTTGGCCCAGGCGGACGTTAAACTGACCAAGAACAAAAAAATTCTCCAATTTTTGAAGGAAAATAATTTATATAATGCGAAAGATTGCATGACGTTGTATGACGGCGGAATCCATAATGTGGACGGGTCAATCGGTAAACTCATCGAGAAATGCAAGCAACTGGGGATTTATGATGATGTGATGATTATTATTGTCAGCGATCACGGCGAGCACTTTGCCGAGCATTTCCCGAATTCATTTTATAATGAGCATGGTTACGACTATTACGAGGAATTTATCAAAGTACCCCTGATCATCAAATACCCGGCCGGGACAGTGAAGCCCGGCCCGGTAGATCACCCTGTGACCCTGGTGGATGTTTTTCCCACCCTTTTGGATTTTTATAAAATCCAGGCGCCGGCATATATCCAGGGCAATTCTCTCCTGGCGCCCACTGCTTCCAGGCAGAAATACATCGTTTCCGAGGCCGTATCCCTGGCCCGGCAGGAAAGAAAATTGATCCGGGTGGGCGATTTAAAATATATTATTACCATGGAAAATCCTTCTATGGGGGACCGCGTCAATTGGGAAGCGGTTAGCGATAGAAAACTGTTTGATCTTAAAAACGATCCCCTGGAAAGAAAGAACCTGTACGCCGATTTGAAGTTCAGGGGCCTCTGTATCAATTTTGAAAAAATGCTTATTAAAACAATCAAAGATTCGACCGGCGCCAATCGCTCATTCAAAGAGACCGCAGTGGACCAGGAAACGTTGAATCAAATGAAAGCCCTGGGCTACCTTGACTAATCGCGTATATTGCCTATGGATAAGTACGGTTTTAAATCGACACCCCAATGGCTTCCCGGTCTTATATTTCTTTTGATTGGTCTCATCTATTTCGCTTTTTTACCGGTAAGCTATGATTTCGACGGTACCGTATTCAGCCAATACCTTCGCTACGCATTGGTGAAAAATGATCTCTCCATATCCCATCAACCCCAGCACCCCCTATATATCCCGGTCAATTACCTCCTCTACAGCCAACTGAGCAAAACCATCGGGTACAATGTGCTGGAATATTTCCACCTCCAATTGTTTTCCCTCTGTTTCGGACTCCTCACCCTGTGGGTTACGTATCAAATCATCAAACAAATCACCGGCCCGGGGCAACGTTTCCTGCAAATCGCGGGCATGGCCCTGGCTGCTTTTGCTTACGGCCCCTGGTATTATTCTGTCGAAGCCGAAGTGCACATGGCAGGTCTATTTTTTGTCGCTGCCGGGATGTACCTTTTATTCTTTAAACCCGGGGACCCGGATAAATTAATCCGCGCCGTAGGCGCAGCCGTTTGCTTTGTCATGGCCGCGGGGTTTCATTTGACCAATGGTTTAATCGCCGCGTCTGTCCTGTTGATTTTTATCCTGGAGAAAAAATCCATTGGCAAGATTGTTCGTTTTTTTGCCCTCTATGGCGCATTCTTCCTGCTAACATTGTCCATCTTCGCATTGGCAAGCAAAATAAACTTGCCGGATTTCTATAAAAACCAATTACAAGGAAATGACATCCTGGCCGGCCATAAGATCAGTTATTGGACCGGTTTATCCATCAACAGCGTGTGGGGTTCCCTCAAATCAGTGGCCAACGGCATCCTGGTCCCTGCTTCACCCACATTAACCATTCTTTCCTTTCTCCTGCTGGCGTCCGGCGCTGTTTTAATAATCTATGCCGGTCTCAAAAGTAAGAATATGTGCTATTATAAATTAGGCGCCTGGATGCTGCCTTATTTCATCTTTTTTACTTTTTGGGACCACCGCAACCTGGAATTTAAATTAAATGTCGTTCTTCCCTTTATAATACTGTTTACAGCATCCGCCGCATTCTTCATCGGCCGCATGCAAAAGAAAATCCGGGTATCCCTGGCCGGCGCCGGTATCCTCATTTTGATACTTTCCATATTCATAATCAATTTTAATTATTACGTAAAACCCGCCAACAACCTTGAGAACAACCGTAATTACCAGGCAGCCGCCACCATAGAAAAAGTAACCCCGCCCCAGGCTATCATTGTTATTGCCGGGTGCGGTTCCGACCTTTCTATCCACAATAAAATATATATCTCTTATTTTGCCGGCCGCAAAGTATTTATACTGGACTGGATGCTGGGTAAAGGCCTGACATTGGACGATATCCGGGCCCGGCTGGAACAGGAACAAAGCAAAGGAATCCCGGTATACTTTTTTTCCGATGCCCTCCGGGAAGGCCCGGCGCTGCAGCAACTTTTGAAAAACCACCACATGGAAGCGGTCGACTATCATCGGTTCCTGGAAAAGATCGATTTGAAAGAGAAAATCCCGGTAATCGACGACTACTATCTAGGTTGGATGCGCTAAATTTAACTCTGCTTATTTATTGTAACTGGTGAGTACCTTCGATTATTTTTAAGAGTTCCATAGGGTGCTTTATCAATTGCCTGGCGCCATTAGCCAGTAACTCTTCCGCCTCCCTGAATCCCCATAATACTCCCACCGCAACCATATTGGCCCGACTGGCGGTTTGCATATCGATCCCGGAATCGCCCATGAAAATAGTATTAGCCGGATCGACGCCGGTTATACTCGCAATCTCCAGGGCCAATGCAGGGTCCGGTTTCCGGGGTGCACCCAGTCGTAACCCTTTTACCGCTTCAAATTTCCAACGGGGCAAAAGCGCCGCTGTCATTCGCCCGGCAAACTCATCGGATTTATTGGATAAAACCGCACATTTTATTTTTCTTACGGACAACGCATCCAACATCTCCGGGATGCCCTCATAAGGAACTGTTTTTTTTGGCCAGGTGGTTTCATAATAAGCCCGGTATTGC
>JAUPLE010000146.1 GCA_030837085.1 Acidobacteriota bacterium
TAAAGAGGCGTTGGCAGGGGTGCTTTATACTGGAGTAGAGGCGATCAGTGAGACTAAAACTTTCCTGGATTTGGGATTAGACTCGATATTGGCCATTGAGTTATCCAAAAAATTGGGGGAGGTTTTCGGCATCGAGTTGAAGACCAACATTTTATATTCGCATCCCACCGTAAATCAACTGACCATGCACCTGGAAAGGGTTGCGGTTCAAGACTCTCCCGGGGCGGTTAAATCAGAAGCGTTTTCAGGCCTTGCGGCGCGGGGAACCAAAGAAGACGCCAATTCCCCCAATTATCATCATTCATCATTCATCATTCATCATTCCACACAGCCCCCCAGGCCGCCGGAGGCAAAAAATAATATAGCAATCATCGGTTTGGCCGGGCGATTTCCCGGGGCCGGGGATGTCGAGCAGTTCTGGCAGAACCTGGTAAACGGTATAGATAGCATCGTTGAAGTACCTGCGGGGCGTTGGGGTAAGGATGTTCCCGGTGAAACCTACCGGCGCCGGGGTGGGTTCCTAGCGGATGCGGATTGTTTTGATCCACTTTTTTTCAATATTTCACCGGGTGAAGCAGAGGTTATGGACCCGCAGCAGCGGGTTTTCCTGGAGGAAACCTGGAAGGCGTTAGAGGATGCCGGGTATTCTGACCGGTGTATGAGTGAAAAGCGCTGTGGAGTATTTGTGGGTGCGGCGGGGAATGACTATATAAACAGGCTTCAGGGGATGGAGAGCGAGACGCCGGCGCACGCGGTCACCGCCAATGCGGTGTCGGTATTAGCCAGCCGCATTGCTTATCACCTGGACATGAAAGGGGCCAGTTTTGTGGTAGATGCTGCTTGTTCGTCGTCGTTGGCAGCTATTCAACTGGCCTGTGAGCGCATTCTTGACGGACAGTTGGAAATGGCCCTGGCCGGGGGTGTGAATATCCTGACCACGCCCCAGACTCACCGGGTGTTGGAGGGGGCGGGGATGTTGTCACCCACTTCCTGTCATCGGGCTTTTGATGAGCAAGCCGATGGTTTCGTATTGGGTGAGGCGGTGGTGGCATTCGTGTTGAAAGCATTGGACCGCGCGATGGTGGACGGCGATCATATTTATGGGGTGATCAAGGGGGTGGGAGTCAACCAGAATGGCAAGAGTAATGGAATTACAGCGCCCTGTGCCCCGGCGCAAGCCCAATTGGCTCGCGATCTTTTCCGTTGCGCTGGCATTGAGCCCGCGGTAGTCACCTATGTGGAGGCCCACGGGACCGGTTCGAAACTGGGTGATTCCATCGAAGTGGCTGCATTGAGTGAGGTGTATCGGCGGGACAGCGGGGAAAAGAATTACTGCGCCCTGGGAGCGGTGAAAACCAATATCGGGCATACCCTGGCGGCGGCTGGGGCAGTGGGCCTGGCCAAAGTCTTAATGGCACTCAAATACAAAAAAATCCCGGCTAACCTTCACTTTCAAACGCCAAACACCGATATTGATTTCAGCCGGGGTGCTTTTTATGTCAACCAGGAGTTGAAAGATTGGACCGTGCGTGATGGTGTTCCCAGGACAGCAGCGGTCAATACCTTTGGGATTAATGGGACGAATGCCCACCTGGTGGTGGCAGAGGCGCCCGCGTCAACTGTACCCAGGCCAGCGTCGGATGCGGCCCAATCTTATCACCTTGTGCAGTTGTCAGCCATGACACGGGAAGCCCTGGGCCGTAAAATCCGCGACATGGTCTCATGGTTGGAAAAGGAAGGAAACCAATACTCTATTTCTGACATTGCTTATACTTTGTGGGTGGGGAGGAGTTATCTTCCTGTCCGTACCGCATTCGTGGTTAAGGAAGTCGATGAACTCCGCCAAAAGCTGGAAAAATTAGCGAGAACGTATTCCAGTGACCGGGAGTTGATTAAAGACCTGGGTGAAATGGCGACCTCGCCTGACATCCGGGCGCAGCAGCAAGGAGAAGCCTGGTTGAAAGAATTGAAGGGTAGAGCCGCGGCGGTTGAGGGATTTGAGGGAGAATACCGCGAGAAGTTGGAAGCCCTGGCCGGATTATTTCTCAACGGCGTCCTGTTGGATTGGGATAGTTTATACCCCGCTCCGGGAAATCGTCGAATTTCTTTGCCCGTATACCCGTTTGAGCGGGAGCGATACTGGCTTGATGAAGTGAAAACCGGGGCGAGACTGCATCCATTGTTGGACAGTAACGAGTCTACCCTGGAGGAGCAGTGTTTCAGGAAGGTATTCAGCGGTGAAGAGTTCGTATTTACGGATCATTGTTATGATGAGATCAAAGTTCTTCCCGGGGCTGCTTATGTGGAGATGGCCCGGGCGGCCGGCAGCTTGGCCAATCCCACCCAGACCCCGGTTATATTTAAAAACCTTACCTGGGTACAGCCCTTGATGGCAACAAATGATAAACAAACGGTTTATGTGGGTTTGTATCCGCGGGGGGATGTCGTAGAATTTGAGATATATTCACCCGTACCTGGGGCACCGGACGGTCAGGACTCTCCTTCGGGTAGGTTGGTATATGCCCAGGGCGCGCTGGTATATAAAAACCAGGCTGAAGAACATGGACAGACCGAAGTTATCCCCATAGAAGAGATAAAAAAGCGGGCTCTTCAGCGTACGGGTCCGGAGGAATTCTACCGGCTGATCCAAACCAGTGGTATGCGTTTCGGACCGGCGTTTCAAACCATCCGGGAGTTGTATCGCGGAAATGGGGAAGCCCTGTCCTTTTTTGAATTACCCGGGGCGGTTCGGGCTGGCAACGAAATTTTCGGCATCCATCCTTCGCTCCTGGATGCGGCGTTTCAAACCTCTATCGGCATGAAGAGCGATGAGGCGCTGCGGATTGACCCGCCGGAACTGCCTTTTATGTTGGATGAACTCCAGCTAATCAAACCCTTAACCCAGCGGGGGTATGCGTATGTCACCCTGTCCGCCGATAAACAAAAAAGCAGCGATAGTACGGTGGTACTGGATATCCGGTTAACTGACGAAACAGGGCAGGTGTTGGCGAGGATGAAGAATTATTATGGTCGGCCTTTCCGGCCCTCCAGTCCTAATCAACAGGCATTGTCACCGGAAACCTTCGTTAGCGTCGACACCGAAAAGACCTTAACCGATCTTTCGGAGAATTCCCAACTCCAGGAAAAAGCAGGGATCTATTTAAAAAAAATCCTGGCCAAAGTGGCAAAATTGCCGGTAGAGAGAATCCGGCCCCGGGAGCGGTTGGAGAAATATGGTATCGATTCCCTGATGATAATCAATCTGAATAAAGAGATGGAGCAGCATTTCGGTAAATTGCCGAGGACCCTGTTTTTCGAATATCAGACCCTGGCGGCGTTGGCGGAATATATGATTAAAGAGCACCGGGAGAAGATCATAGAGAAAACCGGGGCAAAGCCAGATGAACTTGTCCTGGAAACCTGCAAACCCGCGCCTAAAAGCGACAGGTTGGAAATAAAATCATCGCGTTTCCTGGTTCCCATGAATTTACCGATCCGGGATAGGAAGGGCAAAAATGAAGGGATAGCCATTATCGGCGTTAGCGGACGTTATCCCCAGGCGCGAAACCTGGAGGAATTCTGGCAAAACCTGAGCATCGGCAAGGATTGTATTACCGAAGTCCCGGCCAGACGTTGGGATTGTAACAAGTACTATGACCCCGACCCGGAAAAAGCCAAAGAAGGTAAAATATACTGTAAATGGGGTGGATTTATCGATGATGAAGATAAATTTGATTCGCTATTTTTCAATATTTCACCGGCAGAGGCCGAGGCCATTGATCCCCAGGAGCGTATACTTTTAGAAACAGCCTGGGCAGCGCTGGAAGACGCCGGGTATACGAGGGAACGCCTTGCCCTGATCGCAAACGGAGGGCATGGGGCGAATGTGGGGGTGTTTATCGGCTCCACCAGTAATACGTATTTGCTGCATGGACCGGAGCAGTGGTCCAAAGGGAATTTTGTTTTTCCCGGGACTTATCCCTGGTCATTGTCTAACAGGGTTTCTTATCAATTCAATTTCACCGGGCCCAGTTTCACCATCGATACCGGTTGTTCATCCTCGCTAATTGCCATACACCTGGCCTGCGACAGCCTGAACAATGGGGAATGCCGGTTGGCCATTGCCGGCGGGGTGAACCTGTACTTGCATTATTCCAAATATAACCGGCTTTGCCAATGGAAAATGTTGTCCCCGACAGGGAAGAATCGTACCTTTGGCGAAGGGGCCGACGGCTTTATCCCCGGGGAAGGCGTGGGGGCAGTGCTGCTTAAACCCCTGGCAGAGGCAATCCGGGATAAAGATCATATTTATGCGGTCATCAAAGGCAGCGCCATGAACCACGATGGTAAGACCAACGGGTATACCGTTCCCAATCCCAACGCCCAGGCAGATGTGATAACCCAATGCCTGGAGAACGCTGGTATAGGAGCCGGGGCCGTGAGTTATATCGAAACTCACGGTACAGGAACGCTGTTAGGGGATCCTATCGAGATAAGCGGGTTAACCCAGGCATTCCGTGGGGGAGCCGGAGCTAAGCAATGCTGCGCGCTGGGATCGGTAAAATCCAATATCGGCCACCTGGAAGGCGCTGCCGGGATATGCGCGTTGACCAAGGTCATACTCCAGTTGAAATACCGGCAACTCGTTCCATCGCTTCATTCACAACGGTTGAATCCCAATATCGATATCCCTGCGTTCTTTAGAGTGCAGCAGGACCTAACCGACTGGGACCGGCCGGCGGTTGACGAAAACGGGCGACAGGTCGCCTATCCCCGTATCGCCGGTATTAGTTCCTTTGGCGCCGGCGGCGCTAATGTCCATGTAATCGTAGAGGAATACGAACCGGGACCGGTTGACAACGCCGCGGATCACACAGGTCGCCATGTTTTTGTATTATCGGCCAGGAATGAAGAAAGACTTAGAGACTATGCCCGGGCTTTAAGGGACTATCTTTCCGGTCCGGGAATACAGAAAAACCAGGCATTGGCAGGATTAGCATATACCTTGCAAACCGGTCGCGAAGCCATGAGTGAACGGATGGCTGTACTTGCGTCAAGCCTGGATGAACTGCAAGAAAAATTGTCGCGCTTCTGCCAGGAAGAATCGAACCCGGAGGATTTTTATAGGGGGAACTTGAAATCCGGGAAAGGCATCTCCGAACTTTTACTCCAGGGAAAGGCCGGCGAAGAATTCCTGGAGAGCCTTATTAAAGATCGTGATTTCGCCCGGCTGGCAAAATTATGGGTATCCGGGGTGGAGATCGATTGGCAGATGCTTTATCCAGGTGGAACGCCTGGACGTGTTTCCCTGCCCACTTACCCCTTTTCTGGGGTGCGCTGCTGGTTCAGGGAGTCCCAGGATACTATCGATATTGGAGGCGGCTACTATCAAAGACCCTCCTGGTTTCACCCCATGTTGGATATGAATGTTTCCAATTTTGCAGAGCAAAAATTCAAGACCCGGTTGACCGGGAGCGAGTTTTACCTGGCCGATCACGTAGTGGGCGAGAGGAAGGTATTGCCTGGGGTGGCATATTTAGAAATGGCGCGCGCCGCCGGTGAAATATCCGCGGGAGAAAAAGTTCAAAAGATTAAAAATATTGTCTGGGCCAGGCCGGTAGTGGTAACCAACAGCGACCGTGATATTAATATCCGGTTATTCCCCTCCCCAGGCGCAGCAGAATTCGAAGTGGATACCGATGGGGAGGGAAATGGAAGAATTTTACATGCCCAGGGAAAATTGTTCTTTGAAAATCGGGACCAGGAAGAAAGTGAATCCCAATCCGGGCCTATTGATATTGATGCGGTAAAGACACGCTGTCCGCATCTCCTGCAAAAAAATGAGTGTTATGGCTTGTTCAGGGGAGCGGGTTTAAATTATGGTCCCAATTTCCAGGGAATCCATTCCCTCTACTATAACGGTAAGGAAGCCCTGGCCCGGGTGGAGTTGCCATTGGCAACCCGGCAAAGAAATGATTTTCCCGCTTTCGCGCTTCACCCTTCTTTGATGGATTCGGCCCTGCAAACAGTAATGGGCTTGATGCAAGATAAGGGGACGCGGCTGGATGCGCCTTACCTACCGTTTACCCTGGGGGAGGTGGAAATCCTTGATTCATTATCCCCCGAGTGCTGGGTATATGCAACGTTGGCCCGTGAAAAGCAGGACCCCCACTCCCAGGTTCATACATTTGATATTAAAATCCTGGACAACCAGGGCAAGCTGTCATTGAAAATGAAGGATTTTTCAGTACGAGCGCTGCAGCAGAAGGTAAAGGATGATAAGGAAACGCTTTCCACCTTGTACTATCGCTGCCAATGGGAAAAATCGGTCGAGGTCCTGGAGACTACACCGACAACGGAATCGGAAATAGAACCAATCCTGGTCTTTGATGTTGATGAAGCGCTGCGGGATGCCTTAAACTGGCGTTTCCGCGGCCAGGGCAAGGGAATGCCTTTCATTGGGCTGGTTAAACCCGGGGACCATTTTTCCGATCTCGGCGGCGGGGTATATACTATCAATCCAGCCAGTTCTACGGATTATGTGAAATTATTTGAAATGCTGCAAGAACGGCAAATACTGCCGACAAGAATCCTGCACCTGTGGTCGAAGAATAATATCAGCGGTGAAGCCCCTTCCCTTGAAATTCAACTGGAGAGAGGTATATACTCGATTTTTTACATCAGCCGGGTCCTGCTGACAATGGTCCGAGAAGACAGCGCCGGCGTGCGGTTGATATATGTCTATCCAGGGGGCCAGGGCGAAAGCCAATCCCACTATGCCTCGTATAAAGCCGTGGGGGGATTTGCCCATACTATTCGCCTGGAAAATTCCCGGTTTCACTATAAAGTGGTAGAGGCGCCGTCCAGGCCGGTCATGGGTGTGGAAACAGCCGCTGCGGATCTGGCCGAATTGCTGTTGGAGGAATTCGAATATGACGCCGGGATAGAAATCCGCTATGAAGGCAAACAGCGTCTGGTCAGGCAACTGCGGGAAATCACCAAGGAAAACGAAACGGGAAACAGCCCGGCGACAGCCAATGCGGCGTCACTGAGGGAAAGAGGTGTTTACCTGGTTACCGGCGGCTTAGGCGGGTTGGGACTCATCCTGGCGGATTACCTGGCAAGGCAGGTAAAGGCCAGGTTGATACTGACCGACCTTTCCGATTTAAGCCCTGAAAAGGAAACAGAGATTCGCAAACTGGAAGCGCTTGGCGCGGAAGTCATCTATGTGAAAGCGGATGTGGCCAATGCCAACGATGTTAAGCAACTGGGAGGGCAAATAAAAAAGAGATTCCCGGAAATCCATGGTATTATCCACTGCGCGGGTATGATCCACGACGCCCTGATTACTAAAAAGGAGCCGGGAGAAATAGCAAAAGTATTGGCGCCCAAAGTTTACGGCGCTGTATTCCTTGATGAAGCTACCAAAGAAGAGAACCTGGATTTCTTCCTATTGTTTTCTTCCATCGCGGGAATCCTGGGAAACCCCGGTCAATGCGATTATGCATTTGCCAATAATTTTATGGATCATTTTGTCGAGGACCGGGAAAAACAACGGGAAATGGGGCAGCGAAAAGGGAAAACCCTCGCGTTTGACTGGCCGCTGTGGCAACACGGGGGTATGAGGATCGATGAGCAATCCGAAATATTGATGACCAACCGGATGGGGATGAAACCGCTGCCCACTGAGGCTGGGCTCGCTGCATTTGTTAAGGGATTGTCACAGGGGGACCGCCAATGGGCCGTTTTTTATGGAAACTCCGACAAAATGCGATCGACCCTGGCCGCTTACCGGGAAGGTTTGAAAAAAGAAGATTCTACCACCATGACCCAGGGACCGGGAGATTCAAATGAAATACGTAACTCAGTTCAAGAGGAATTACTAAAAATCGCTGTCAATATATTAAAAATCAATGAGAAAGATTTTGACCTGGAAGGGGATTTACATGAATATGGATTTGATTCGATTTCCCTGACCGAATTCGCCAATTTAATCAATGCAAAATACCATATCGATATCACGCCGGCGGTTTTCTTTGAATTGGAGAAGCCTGATATTGCTTCATTGTCCAAAAGTTTATGTAAAAATTACGCCGGTGTCCTGGAGCGATATTACCGCGAGAGTTTGAAACAAGCCCCTGTCATCGAGGTAAAGGGCATCGAGATGGAGCATCCACAACCTTTGCCGTTTCTAGCGCGGACGCAAGTTATTTCGCGATTCCAGGGTATTACGAAAACAAAATCACGGCAAGAAGAACCGGACCGGGAACCCATCGCTATCATCGGCATGAGCGGCGTAATGCCCCAGTGCCAGGACCTGGAAACATTCTGGAAACACCTGGCGTCCGGGGATGATTTAATCAGCGAAGCGCCCGTCGACCGCTGGGATTGGAAAGCTTTGCCCACTGACCTGGGAGGCGCGCGTTGGGGCGGTTTCATGAAAGAAATTGATAAATTCGACGCCGAATTTTTCGGGATATCACCCCGTGAAGCAGAGTTGATGGACCCCCAGCAAAGGATATTCCTGGAAACCACCTGGAAAACCATCGAGGATGCGGGTTATGCCATTTCGAGTTTATCCGGGACCAGGACCGGCATATTCGTGGGCGTTTCCAGCGGGGACTATTTTGAGATTGTATCCCCTTGCCTCGATAAACTGGAAACTCATGAATCCACGGGTAAAGCCCATTCGATTTTGGCCAACCGCATATCCTTCCTGTTAAATTTCCATGGGCCCAGCGTGGCTGTCGATACCGCTTGTTCCAGTTCACTGGTGGCCGTACACCATGCAGTGATGGCCTTACGGGGTGGAACCTGCGACATGGCCATAGCTGGGGGCGTAAATGTCATGGTGACGCCGAAATGGTTCCAGGTCTTTCACGCGGCCGGTATGTTATCTGAAGATGGTCGCTGCAAAACTTTTGATGCGCGGGCCAACGGGTACGTACGGGGGGAAGGCGCCGCGGTGATTTTTCTAAAACCTTTGAGTCGCGCCCTGGCCGACCACGATCATATTTATGCCGTCATCAAGGCAACCGCCGAAAACCACGGAGGCCGCGCCAAATCCCTCACTGCACCCAATGCCAACGCCCAGGCGGAATTATTGATAGCCGCCTACCGGGAAGCCGGGTTCGATCCGGCTACCGTAAGTTATATCGAAGCCCACGGAACCGGCACCAGCCTGGGCGATCCCATTGAAATCAACGGCTTAAAAAAGGCCTTCCAGGAGTTGTACAAACTGGAAGGTAAGGCGTTTAACGGCAAACCCCACTGCGGCATAGCCTCGGTGAAAACCAATATCGGGCACCTGGAAGCCGCGGCAGGGATCGCCGGTCTCCTCAAGGTGCTCCTGGCTATGAAATACCGGGAACTGCCGGGTAATGTTCATTTCCAGGAACTCAACCCTTATATCGATCTCCAGGACAGTCCTTTTTACATTGTGAAGAAAACCAAACCATGGCAATGCCTGGTGGATGAGCATAACCGACCTGCACCCCGGAGGGCCGGCGTCAGTTCCTTTGGTTTCGGCGGCTCAAATGCCCACGTGGTGTTGGAAGAGCATTCAGTCCCCACCCATGAATATCCCGCAGATATCCCCCAACTCATCGTGATGTCCGCGAAAAATGAAGATAGATTAAAAGCCGGCGTAAAGCAGATGCTGGCACAACTGGAAAAAAATGACATTGCTTCGACAACCGGGCAAGTGCCAATCCAGGGTGGTTTCGAGAAAGTAAAACGGGATATCATGCGGATCGCTGCCGGGATTTTACATGTAAAGGAAAACGACATTGACGCCAACGAGAACCTGGAAGAACTGGGTTTTGACCAGGTCGGTTTAGCCAGGTTGGCGGAAGAAATAAATTCAACATATGGCCGGGACATAACCATGGACATATTCCCGGGAAACACCTCGCTGCATTTATTGGCGCAGCATGTCTCCGGGGATGAGACTTCGCCGGGAAGCGGCCGCAGTTACACGGACGCGCTCCCCCTGGCCGATATCGCCTATACCTTACAGGTAGGACGGGAACCCATGGAGGAACGGTTAGCCGTGATGGTATCCAACACCCGGGAATTATGCGAAAAATTGCAGCAATTTGACCGGGGGGACGCGAATATTAAATATCTCTACCGGGGAAATATAAAAGCCCTCAGGGTAAATCCCGGCGCTCTCCCGGCTCTCCCAACCGTCCCGGTCAATCCTGGAGAAGAAGGATTAAAAAAGATTGCCCAGGCCTGGATCGCCGGGGAAAAAATCGACTGGCAATCGTTGTATCCATCCCCTGGGCCATATCGGGTCAGCCTATCCACGTATCCCTTTGAAAGAAAGAGATACTGGGTAGAGACAACGCCGGGAACCACGGGGATATCAATATCACCAACGGCGTTTCAACCGGCGTCGGCAGCGAGGTCGGTTAAAAAGGAATTCGCGTCCGATGACGGTATGATACGGTCCCGGGTTAAAGAAATTTTAGCGGAAGTGCTTTATATGACCCCCGCTAAAATCGATGAAGAAAAACCTTTTGTCGACCTGGGGTTGGATTCGATCCTTGGCATAGAGTTTGTAAATAAATTCAATAAGTGTTTTAAATTACCGCTGAAAGCCACAAACCTGTACGATTATTCAACGGTAAGAGAACTGGCCAAATATATCGCCCGCCTGGCGGCAGAGAGCGGAGATGTGGCGGTGGAAACAGCAGTAACCGGGGATTATCCCTGCGAAACCTGCGAAGTCGCTAATCGATCCGGGGATATTGCCGTCATCGGTATGTCCGGTAGGTTCCCGGGCGCGGACCACATATGGGAATTATGGCGGCGGCTGGAACAGGGCGAAAGCTCCATCAGCGAAGCGCCACGGGAACGCTGGGATACCCGGGAACTCTATGATCCTGAACCTGGAGCCCCGGGTAAAACCTACTGCAAATGGGGTGGATTTCTCCCGGATGTGGATAAATTCGATCCCCTTTTCTTTAACATCTCCCCGGCTGAGGCCGCATTAATGGATCCGCAGCAGCGACTTTTCCTAGAAGAGGCCTTGCATGCGCTGGAAAATGCGGGGTATTCGGCGGCGGCAATGGATAACATGAAATGCGGTGTCTACGTGGGCGTAATGAGCACCAATGAGTATAATCCCCAACACCTGTTTAATTCCAGTTCGATCCTGGCGGCCCGGATCGCTTATTTCCTGAATCTCAAGGGGCCGGCTATATCCATGGATACGGCTTGTTCCTCTTCCCTGGTGGCCATCCACCTGGCCTGCAAAAGTTTGTTGAACGGCGAAAGCGATATGATGCTGGCGGGAGGAGTTACCTTGTATTTAACCGGGAAGTCGTATATCGAAATGAGCAAATCCGGGATGCTGTCGCCTGAAGGTAAATGTAAAACTTTTGACAATGGCGCCGACGGCTTTGTGCCTGGGGAAGGTGTGGGCGTGGTGGTGTTGAAAACCCTGGAAAAGGCGATCCGGGATAAAGATCATATTTATGGCGTGATCAAGGGTTCGGCCCTCAACCAGGATGGCCGGACCAACGGGATTACCGCCCCCAGCGCCAACTCGCAGCGCGACCTGGAGGCAATGGTATACCGGGAAAGCGAAATTAATCCCGCGACGATTACTTACGTGGAAGCCCATGGCACAGGAACTCACCTGGGCGACCCGATTGAAATCCAGGCCCTCACCGAAGCCTTCAGGCAATATACCCAGGAGAAACAGTATTGCGCCATCGGGTCCATCAAGACCAATATCGGGCACACCTCGGCCGCGGCAGGCGCCGCCGGCCTTATGAAGATTCTCCTGGCGCTCCGGCACAAGAAAATTCCACCCTCGCTAAATTTCAAACAGGCCAATTCCCATATCGATTTTAAAAATAGCCCGTTTTTTGTAAATACCGGGCTGCTGGACTGGAAAGCCCAGGAAGGGCACCCGCGGCGGGCAGCGGTCAGCTCTTTCGGTTACAGCGGCACCAATGCCCACATCGTTATCGAAGAAGCACCGATGGGAATCCAGCAACCTCCTGTCAATGCCAATCCTTATTATATCATCCCGCTTTCCGCCAGGACCGAAGAATCATTGACCCGGAAACTAAAGGATTTAGGTGGCTGGTTGACTGGAGAGGGTTCGGAATCGGCGATCGGGAATATCTCCTATACCCTGTTTGCCGGCAGGACCCATTTCCCCTTGCGTCTGGCGCTGGTGGTCAAAGATGTCGCTGAACTGGCCCAGGCGGTCGATGGGATTCGCCGGGGAGATAGGATAGATATTGAAATGGCCGTAAAATTAAAGGGAAACGGAGCGGGAGTCGAAGCGGCAACCAAAGAAATGGGGCAACAATTGCTTACAGAATTGCAGCAATTTCATGCCCTGGAGGAGAATGAATATAATGAATATAAAGAAAAGTTGTCGGCGCTGGCAGATTTATATTTGAAAGGATATGACCTGGATTGGCTGCTTCTTTATGGCCCGGGTGACTGTCGACGAATTCCCCTGCCCATGTACCCCTTCGCTAAAAAACGTTATTGGAAATCGGCCCCCGGTGATGAAAATACAGAACTACTCCAGGAAAAGGCGGAAATGATACTGGTAAAGATATTGTCGAAACCCCTGGCTGAGGCCCCAATTGAACAAAAAGACTATAACCCGATGAAAATAAAGCTTAAGAATCCCAACGAATGATGGAGAAGCAATATGTTGCAGGCAAAAATTAAAGAAACGATAAAACAAAAGGCAGCCGCTGTTCTTTGCTTGTCGCTGGATGAGATCGATGATAACCAACGGCTAAGCGAATTGGGCATGGATTCGATAATTGGGGTAGAATTGATAAATACCCTGAACAAAACTTTTTATATCGATTTAAAAAAGAGCGTCTTATATGACTATCCCACAGTAAACCGGTTAACCGATTACCTGGTTACACTGAACGAAGAGACTAGAAAAACCGCCGGCGTCCCCGGGGGGACCGAACCGGGTAAAATTGAGTCGGCAAAAGAGGAACCAACCTGCGCCGCCCCCTCCAGCCCCCGGGTCCAGTTGAAATCTAATCGGGCGCCGGAAGCCGGGTCCTCCCCTTCCCCCGGTTTGGAAAACGGCCTGAAAGAACTGGAAGCACGCTTTGGTAAATTGCCCGCGGATTTACTTTCAAAATATAAAACGATACCGGAATTGGCCGCCTATCTCGTGGAAAATCACCGGGAAAAACTAATGGAATTGTCCGGTTTACCCGTGAAGAAAGAGAACAAGGTGCTTGCCAGGGCGATAGTCACCCCCTCCGATTATGGGCGGCGTGATGATGAAGATATTGCCATAATCGGTATAAGCGGCCGTTACCCCATGGCCGCAAACCTGGATATGTTTTGGGAAAATTTGCAAGCCGGGAAAAATTGTATCACGGAAATTCCCCCAGGGAGATGGGATTATCGCGATTATTATAACGCCGATAAAGATAAACCGGGCAAAACCCCCTGCAAATGGGGCGGCTTTATCGATGACATCGAGATGTTTGACCCGTTGTTTTTCAATATTTCTCCCCGGGAAGCAGCTACTATGGACCCCCAGACCCGGTTGTTGTTGGAATCGGTATGGCATACCCTTGAAGATGCGGGTTATACACGACAGGAACTGCAAGAGCTGCAGGCCGACCCCCGCCAGCGGGTGGGAATTTTTATCGGTTGTATGTACCAGCAGTATCCCTGGTTGGCCGGGAAAAACGAATTATACGCGGCGCTGTCCAATACGTCGTATTGGTCGATGGTAAACCGCTGTTCTTATTTTTTTGATTTTAAAGGGCCCAGTATTGCCATTGATACGGCGTGCTCTTCATCATTAACCGCGGTGCATATGGCCTGTGAGAGTTTGCGCCGCGGGGAATGCGCCGCGGTCATTGCCGGGGGCGTCAACCTGAACCTTCATCCCAGTAAATATGTGGTATTGAGCGATATCGGTTTAATCGGCAGCGAAGGGAAAAGTTGCAGCCTGGGCCAGGCCGAGGGGTATATCCCCGGGGAAGGAATCGGGACGGTTCTGCTGAGACCTTTATCCGCGGCCCAACAGCACGGCGATCATATCTATGCCGTGATAAAAGGCAGTGAGGTTAACCACGGCGGGAGTTCCGAAGGTTTCACTGTCCCAAATCCCAAAACCCAGGCGGATTTGATCGCCTCGGTCCTGGAGAAAACCGGGATCGATCCCCGGACCATCGGCTATGTGGAGACATCGGCCACGGGCTCCCCCAGGGGAGATAATGCGGAGATAGAGGCCCTGGTGGACGCATTTCGGCGCTTTACCGACGGCGAGAATTTTTGCGCGGTCGGCTCGGTAAAAGCCAATATCGGGCACCTGGAAGCCGCCGCCGGGATATCCCAATTAACCCGGGCGGCGCTCCAATTGAAACATAAAATGTTAGTTCCTTCAATCAACGCCGCTCCCCTTAACCCGGGAATCCACCTGGAGGGGACTCCCTTTTATATTCAGCAAGACTGCCGGGAGTGGCAAATGCCCTTAACGGATGATGGCGGAACCCCGGTTAGGATGCCCCGGCGTGCGTGCATTGATTCCTTTGGCGCCGGCGGTTCCAATGCCCATTTGCTGCTGGAGGAATACATCGAACCAAGCCCGGCCCTTCAACCGCAGCGCCAGGACCATTACCTTATTGTGCTGTCGGCGCGAAACGAAGAGACTCTCAAAGGATATGCCCTGGAAATGGCTGATTTCTTTGGAAAATTACCGGGAGAAACCGTCAACCTGGCGGATATTGTCTATACGCTGCAAGTGGGCAGGGAGGCCATGCCTGAGCGACTGGCCTTCATCATATCCGACGCCGCAGAGTTGCAGCAGCGTTTGAGGGATTTTTCCCGAGGGAAAAATGAAAACCTTTACCGCGGCAGCGTAAGCGAAGGAAAAGCCAGGACTGAACTTTTAATTGAAGGCGAAGCCGGCCGGGAATTTATCCGTCTCGTCCTTAAAAATAAAGAGTTAAGTAAATTGGCCCGCCTCTGGGTTTGGGGCGTGGATGTGGAATGGAAACTTTTATACCCGGACCCGGCGCCCCGGCGCATCTCATTACCTGTTTATCCTTTTATGAAGAAACGTTATTGGCTGGATAGTCCACAGGCCCGGCAAACCCGGACCGACAGCCTTGTTGTAAGCCGACCCGGCAGTGACGCCCTGCCTAAAGCCCGACCGGCGGCATCCCAGGCACAGGGGATTGAAAAGGAAGAGCAAGTAAGAGCGAAGGTAAGGAACACCCTGGCCGAAGTCCTCCGGCTGGAAGATCAAGACATCGATGAAAACCGCCGTTTCCTGGATTTGGGCCTGGATTCTATCCTGGGCGTTGAATTTATAAAAAAACTTAATGAAACGTTTCATATTAATTTGAAAACTACTGTATTGTATGATTATTCTACGGTGAAGAAAATGTCCCGCCACCTGGCGGAAATAGTCTCTACCCCTGGAGCGCTGACGGCAGTGCTGAAAACCGGTGACGGTAGCGGGATTTGTAAGGGATTGTTGATCAAGGGCGTCGGGGACATCGCCGGGATCGGCTGGAGCGAAATCCCGGTCCGGGAACCGGCAGAACATGAGGTCCGGATACGGGTCAAAGCCTCTGCCCTGAATTTTGCCGATATATTATGCGTCAAGGGTTTATACCCCACCATGCCGGATTATCCCTTTGTGGCCGGATTCCAGGCGGCGGGAATCGTGGACTGGGTTGGTAAGAACGTAAACCAATATAAACCCGGCGATGAGGTAGTGGCTATGATGGGCGCCAACCTGGGCGGTCACGCCGAAATTGTTATTACCCCAGAAAGCCTGGTTCAACTCAAACCAGCGCCAATTAGTTTCGAAGATATGTGCGGCTGGCCCGATGCTTTTGTAACAGCTTATTACTGCCTGTACGAAATCGGGAAATTGACGGACCGTGAACATGTATTGATCCAATGCGCCGCCGGTGGGGTAGGTTTAATGGCGGTGCAGTTGGCAAAATTGAAGAATGCTGTGATATACGGCACCTCCAGTTCACCGGAAAAATTGGCATACTTGAAAACCATCGGCGTGGATTTTACTATTAACTATGCGGAGGAGAATGTGGCCGACCGCATAAAAGAATTGTCCAGCGGACGGGGGGTGGATATTGTCCTTAATACCATAGCCGGTGATGCCTTACAGCAAGGAATCCGCAGCCTGGCGCCCGGTGGCCGCTACCTGGAAATCGCCGTGGCCGGCCTGAAGACCTCCCAGTCCGTTGATCTATCCGGTATGACCGATAATCAATCTTTCCACAGCGTTGATTTACGAAAACTGTGGTTTAATTTCCCTCAACTGGGAAATTACTTGCAAATTATGGTAGAAATGGCAAGCAGCGGGGCCATCACACCCATTGTAACCAAAAGCTTCCCGGCGGAAAAGGTGAAAGATGCCCTGGAATATATCGACCAACGGAAAAGCATCGGCAAGGTGGTGTTGACTTATCCCCAAAAGAATTGGGCCAATTTTGACAGCCATGCGGAAAAGAATTCATTGGCGTTTCAAGGAAACGCTTCGACAGACATTGCAGTTATCGGGATGTCGGGGCGGTTCCCCGGCGCTGCCAACACTGCCCGGTTCTGGGATAACCTGGTGAAGGGCGCAGCCAGTATCACCAATGCGCCGGTCCAACGCTGGGACCCCAACCAAACTATTTGTAAATGGGGCGGTTTACTGGATGATATCGATAAATTTGATCCCTTGTTTTTCAATATTTCCCCGATGGAGGCCGAATGGATGGACCCGCAGCAGCGGTTGTTCCTGGAAGAAGCCTGGAAAGCCATCGAAGATGCGGGATATTCAGCGGAAAGTTTCGCCGGGCGAAAATGCGGCGTATTCGTGGGTGTGGGGACCGGCGATTATTCCCGGAAAGCCCTGGACCCTGCCGGCAACCCGGATGCTTTTTCTTTAATGGGGGCCAGTAATTCGATTTTGTCCGGTAGGGTTTCTTATATCCTGGATTTAACCGGCCCCAATATGGCCGTGGATACAGCCTGTTCTTCGTCCCTGGCAGCCGTTCACCTGGGCTGCCGCAGTATAATCAACGGGGAGAGCGACCTGGTCATTGCCGGTGGTGTGAATGTCATGACGACACCTATCCTACATATCATGACAGGTAAAGCCGGCATGCTGTCAAAGGACGGCAAATGCAAAACCTTTGATAACAACGCCGACGGTTTTGTACCCGGCGAAGCCGCGGCCGTGGTCATCCTGAAACCCCTATCCCAAGCCCTGGAAGATAATGATCATATCTATGGAGTGATTAAGGGTTCTTCGCTGAATCAAGACGGCCAGACCAATGGCATCACGGCGCCCAGCGTCAAATCCCAGGTGAAATTGGCGGCGGAACTTTATGAATGCTTTCATATTCACCCGGAAAATATTCTATATGTCGAGGCCCATGGGACAGGAACCAAATTGGGTGACCCGATTGAAATCGATGCCTTAACCACTGCCTTTGCCCGATATACGGATAAGAAACAATATTGCGCCATTGGTTCGGTGAAGACGAATATCGGCCATGGCCTGGCAGCGGCAGGAATATCCGGCCTTATAAAAGTATTATTATGCCTTGAGCATAAAAAACTGGTCCCCTCATTGAATTTCCAGGCCCAGAACGAGCATATTGATTTTCAAAACAGTCCTTTTTATGTGAACACCCAGTTAAAGGATTGGGAAAGGAATGGAACCAAGCCCATCCAGGCGGCTGTTAGCTCCTTTGGTTTCAGCGGCACCAATGCCCACCTGGTGCTGGAGGAAGCGCCGCCCCCACGGCGGCAGCCAAAAAAAGCTGTTGCTAAACCTTATTACCTGGTAGCCCTTTCAGCCAGGACCAAAATGGCACTAGAGACCAAAATCCATGACCTGGAAGCCTGGATGAAAGAGCAGGGAGCCCGGTATACCCTGGCGGATATTGCTTTTACTCTATTGGTGGGAAGGAGTCATTTACCGGTGCGGGCGGCATTGGTTGCACAGGACGCCGCGGACCTGGCCCGGCAGTTGGATGCCCTGGTCAAGAAGGGAATTTCTGAATATGACTTACGCTGCGAAGGGAAGGGTAAACCGTTGAAACCGGACGCTGCCTTAATCCAAATGGGAGAAGATTTAATCACCGTGCTGCGGGATCCGCGGGACCTGGCAGACGATGAATATAGGGAAAAACTGGTTGCCCTGGCCGAATTATATGTTAAGGGTTATAATTTTGATTGGAAAAAATTTTATCCCGGGAGTTCGGGGTTAGACGGGGAAGAGGGAGCGGAAGGTGCACGCGTAGTCCTGCCTACTTATCCTTTTGCCAGGGAACGTTATTGGCTGCCGGAACCGGCAAATATACCGGTGGTCCCTTCTACTGCTGCCGGCCCTGGGGAAACGCCTGCCCCGGTAAAAGAAGAACCTGCCCGGGTAAAAGGGTCTTTGCCTTTGTTAGCGGATGAAAATGCTGTGATTCGTCATATTCAATCCGACTTAACAAAGCTTGTTGAGAAAATTTTAAAAGTCAAAGAAGAGTATGTTTCGCCGGAAGGTTCGATGTTGGAATATGGTTTCGATTCCATCACTCTTACTCAGTATGTGCAGCAAATCAATGCGATGTACGGTATAGAGATGACCCTGGAAGAATTTTTCGAATTGGGAACTCCTACTGTTGAATCGTTGAGTAAATACCTGTACCAGCGTTTTAAAGATATTTTTAAAATATATTTACAGGGCAGTACGCCGGCCCATTCTCCCGGTGCAGCCGGTGCGGACGACGCAGCCGACGCAGCCGGTGACGGCGGCGTAGGGGGCAAGGTCGCTACTAAGGGATTGTCCTCCAGGGAACTACGAGCCAGGATAGAAGAGGATATCTTGCAGATGGCATCCAGCCTCCTGGTGATGAATAAAAATGGTTATAACCAGGATAGTGTGGTTGTCTTTCTCCGGCAGCTTAACAATACGTTTAAATTGGAAATCACCCCGGGAATGTTTATTTCGCAGCCTTCGTTGGGCGCTTTTGTTAAATACTTGTGGAAAAAGCATAAAGAGGCTTTCAATGTGCATGGATAAATAGTTCATTGGGGGGAAAGGAGGTAATTCATGGATAGAATTTCTAAAGTAGGGTGCCCACTTCCGGTAAAAATAGCCGGTCTGGGGCGTTATACGCCTTCTCAGGTAATAGCCAGCAGTCAATTGGAACTTAAGCACGGCCTGGAACCGGGATGGTTTACGAACAACCTGGGGGTTACACAACGTTGTTGGGTCAAAGAAGAGACGCCTTCCTTTATGGGGGCTGCCGCCGCCAGGGAGGCGGTATCGGCTGCCGGGTTGGACCTGGAGGACATTGATTTGATTATCAATGCTTCTACAACGGCCAACTTCGAGAAACTGGTGCCCGACGGCGGGCCGCTGCTCCAGCGGCAATTGGGCCTGGCTGATTCGGGCATTCCTTGTTTTACTCTGCAAAATAATTTTCTAAGTTTTCTCCATGCACTGGATGTGTGCGCGGCCTTTTTAACGACGGGGCGATATCAGCATATCCTGGTGGTGACGGCGGAGGTATTTTCCTTTAACCTTGATTTTACTAATCCGCGGGTGTTCGGTCTGTTTGGCGACGGTGCGGCGGCAGCGGTGGTGACCCTTACTCCGCAAGGCGAGGCCAGCGGTATTATTGATCTTTGCCTGGAAACGTTCGGGCAAGGTGCGGCAGCGGTGCAATCGGCAATAGGGCACGCCATGGTCAGGGGCAAAGTTTCGACGCCGGCAGACATGTCTATGCAAATGGACGTCGAGTATTTGAACAAAAATGGAAGTATATATGCCTACAATTTATTGAAAAAAATGGAGCGAAATCCGACCATGCAGGATATAAAGTGGGTTATCCCGCCGCAGATGGGTACAATGTTTTCAGACTCAGTCAAGGAACTGTTACCCGGGAGGGAAATCCTGCAAATTACGGACCGTTTCGGTTTTTGTGGGGCGGCGTCTTTGCCTATGGCCCTGTATGAAGCTGTTAAAGGGGAACAGTTAAGGCGGGGGGACCGGTTACTGGCGGTTGGTGTTGGGGCTGGTATCTCGGTAGGCGGGATGATAATGACATATTGAGAGGCATAAAAAAATATAAAAAAAATGGTAAAAAAAAGTATAATCAAAAGCTTTTGGAAGTCCAGAAACCTGTCCATCCGTGATGGTTCTCGCAAAGGTTTCTGGTTGCCGAAGGCATAATAATCGGAGGTACACGTTGACACAATTAGATGTTTTTCAAACTGTAAAGAGAGTAACATTAGAGGTATTGCCCTTTTTGCCCCCAGAAGAGGTAAGTATTGAGAAGAGTCTCAAAGACCTGGGGGCCAACTCTATCGACCGGATGGAAGTGGTGACGCGGTCAATGGAAAGCCTGGGCATCAAAGTCCCCCTGGTGGAGTTCGGCAAGGTTAAGAACCTGGAGGGGCTGGTAGATGTGCTGCAGCGGTTTGCTAACTGAGCGGTTTCGGGAAGAAAAAGATGTCTCAACAGGATAGACCGATAAATAGAAGATCGACAGCGCCTATTGCTGTTACCGGGATAGGTATTACCAGTTCTATCGGGATGAATACCGGTGAATTTAGTAATTCGTTGCGGGCGGGGAAAAGCGGTATTGCCCGTTGGGCGCTTCCCGCTGGGCCGTTGGTTCCAGTGGGAGTTGGAGCCAGGCTGCCGGATTTTTCACTGGTGACCGCGCTTCAGCAGGTGGAGGGCGTTCCCGAACCTTTGCGGCGAAAGATAGGGCTGTGCGCCGGCCGTTCACCGCTGGGTGTACAGGCCGCTGTGCTTGCTGCACTGGAAGCCTGGATTATGTCCGGGCTGGACCGGGCGTCCCTGGACCCGCAGCGCCTGGGTATAATCGTAGCCGGAAGCAATCTTAATCCGCGGTATTCTTATGGTCTGCATGAAAAATTCCAGCAGGATCCTGAATACCTGACGCCCCGGTATCCGCTGCACTACATGGACACGGATTATGTGGGCACCCTCAGCGAGATATTCCAGGCGCAGGGTGAGGGATTCACGGTGGGCGGGGCTTCTGCCAGTGGTAATGTGGCTATTATAAAAGCTTGCCAGGCCATTGGCAGCGATGTTATCGACGCTTGCCTGGTAATCGGCGCCCTGGCGGATTTGTCGCCCATGGAACTGCAAGGTTTTTATAATATCGGCGCCCTGGGCGGTAGAAATTTTCATGACCAACCGGACAAAGCCTGCCGGCCTTTTGATCTTCATCATGAGGGATTTATCTATGGGCAGGCCGGGGCATGTATGCTCCTGGAATCAACGGATTCGGCCCAACAAAGGGGAGTCCCGGAGTTGGCCCGCGTAACCGGTGGGGCGCTGGTCCTGGACGGCAACCGTTTATCGGACCCCAATGCAGAAGGAGAAGCGCGCGCCATGACGCAGGCCCTGGTCCGCTCCGGTCTTAATCCTTCTGATATTGATTACTTGAACGCCCACGGAACAGCCTCACCCCTGGGTGATGAAACTGAAATTAAGGCTGTTAAGGGGGTATTCAAAGAACATGTACCGCGTTTGTGGATCAATTCAACGAAGGGTTTGACCGGCCACTGCCTGACAGCGGCGGGCGTTGTGGAAGCTATTGCCGTGGTGATTCAACTGCAGCAAGGTTTCCTGCACCCAAACAAAAACCTGGAGAATCCCATCGACAGTGAATGCCGGTTCTGTCCCCCTGAATCGACGCTTGTTTCGATCCGGAGAGCCATGAGCAATTCTTTTGGTTTTGGCGGCATTGATACCAGTATTATTCTTGAACGAGGAGGTTTATGATTATGGAAGTAGGAATAGAAGCAATTAATTTGTATGGAGGACCGGCTTTCCTGGATGTCCGCACTCTATTTGAAGCAAGAAAGCTCGACCTGGAGCGTTTTGATAATTTGATGATGGAAAAGAAATCCGTGGGGTTGCCCTGCGAAGATCCTGTGACCAATGGGGTTAATGCGGCTAAACCGATAATCGACCGGTTGACTGAGGCTGAGAAAAACCGGATCGAATTGGTTATTGCTTCGACCGAATCGGGTTTGGATTTTGGTAAGGCATTGAGTACGTACATTCATGATTACCTGGGTTTGAGCCGTAAATGCCGGATTTTCGAGGTCAAGCAGGCTTGTTATGCCGGTACGGCGGCGCTGCATATGGCGATTTGTTTTGTGGCCTCGCAGGTTTCTCCCGGGGCCAAGGCGTTGGTGGTGGCTACGGACACGGCGCGGGCCGCCGCAAAAAATACTTACGCCGAACCTACCCAGGCTGTCGGGGCCGTGGCAATGCTGGTCAGCGGGAAGCCGCAGGTCCTGGAGATAGACCTGGGGGCAACGGGTTATCATAGTTATGAGGTCATGGATACCTGCCGTCCCCTGCCGGATATTGAAACCGGGGACGCGGATTTATCCCTTCTTTCTTACCTGGATTGTTTTGAGAATAGTTATAAGGAATACGAGGCCAGGGTAGAAGGGGCGAATTTCATGGAGACTTTTGATTACCTGGCGTTTCATACGCCTTTTGCCGGGATGGTGAAGGGCGCCCATCGAAAACTGCTGCGGGGCTTCTCCAGGTTAAGCCCGGACCAGATCGAAGCCGATTTCCAAAAACGGGTTTCTCCTTCGTTAAAGTATTGTGTCAGGATCGGTAATGTGTATTCGGCGACCGTGTATGTCGCGCTTTGCGGGCTTATCGATCACGCTGAGTTGAATGGTTCAAAACGGGTGGGATTGTTTTCTTACGGCTCCGGCTGCTCATCGGAATTTTACAGCGGTCTTATTTCGGGGCGTTCAAAAGAGGTTTTAGCCGGGATGAAAATTTCCGAGCAATTGGACCGACGTTATGCTTTGAATATCGATGAGTATGACCGGGTATTGGATCAGAATATGGAATGGATTTTCGGCGTGAAGGACAAGGAAGTGGATGTTTCGAAATATGCCAGGATATATAACCACTCGATGGCGGGCCGGAAACTGCTGGTGCTTAAACGGGTAAAAGATTACCATCGGGAATATGATTGGAGTTGACCATGGATTATGAGACGATAGCGGTAGAGAAATCCGACATTGGTATTATTATTACCATTAACCGTCCTCAGCAGCGGAATAGCATCAATAATAAGCTGTTGGAAGAGATTAACCGGGTCCTGGACCAGGTGGAAGAGGATGAACGATGTCGTTTGGTGGTATTGGCCGGGCAGCCGGGGACTTTTTGCACGGGGATGGATTTCGAGGAATTTTCCTCCCTGAAATCACAACAGGGAACAGCCCCCCTGAAAACTGCGCCTAATCCCTATATGGCGACGCTTAAGCGTTTTACCTTGATCCCCCGGGTGGTTATTGCGGTAGTGGATGGGCAGGTAATGGCTGGGGGAGTGGGTTTGGCCGCGGCCAGTGACCTGGTTATTGCTACGCCGCGTTCCCAGTTTTGTTTATCCGAGGCGTTGTGGGGTTTGCTGCCGGCCATGGTAACGCCTTTTTTGGTTCGCCGGGTGGGTTTCCAGGCGGCTTACCGGATGACGTTAACGACTGCGCCGGTGCATTCCCGGGAGGCGCTGGATATGAAATTGGTGGATGAGATCAGTGAATCGCCTTTTGATAGTGTTCATCGTTTATGGCTGCGTTTGTCGAAATTATCCGTGCCCACTTTACGGAATCTGAAAGAATATTTCCGCAAGATGTGGCTTATTAACGAGGCAATGGAAAATATTGCTATCACTGAGATCGAACGTCTTTCTTCCGATCCCAGGGTCATCGAAAACATTTCCAATTATGTCAAATATGGGAAATTCCCCTGGGAGGGGCTTGCTTAATTATCAAAAGTTTTTGGGGGTGTCGGGACCTTTTTTCAAAAAGGTCCTGACCCGCCGGAGGCAATATTTGGAGTCATCATGAATGAAGAAAAAGTGGTAAAATTCAGCAAGCAGGGCAACATTGGGATAGTGGCCCTGGAAGAAAAAGAACACCGGAATACGTTTACCCACCGGTTCATATATGGATTAAAGGATACCTTTGAGACTATCGGTCGGGACCCGGAAGTAAAAGTAGTGGTATTGCACGGCTATGATAATTACTTTTGCTGCGGCGGCACCAAAGAGGAGTTAATCCAACTTTATGAAAGCGCGGGCAAAGAAGAGGGCAAGGGCAAAGTGGCCTTCACTGATTTGAATTTCCATGATCTACTTTTACGCTGCGAGGTCCCGGTTATTGCGGCCATGCAGGGGCATGCCCTTGGAGCGGGTTTGGCGTTCGGTTGTTATGCGGATATTATTGTGATGGGGGAGCAATGTATTTTCAGCGCCATTTTTATGAAGTATGGTTTTACCCCGGGTTTTGGGGCCACTTATATTCTCCCCAAAAAATTGGGCGAGGCGCTCGGCATTGAGATGTTAATGAGCGCACGGAATTATTACGGCGCCGAGTTAAAGGAACGGGGAACACCGGTCAAGATTGTCAACAAACAGGATGTGATAAAGACCGCCATGGAGATTGCCGGTGAACTGGCCGACAAGCCGCTGCTTTCTTTGAAGGTATTAAAAAAGCATTTAACCCGGCAAATCCAGGCGGATTTGCCTGATATCATTGCCAGGGAGTTGGAGATGCACCGGCTCACTTTTGGACAGAAAGAGGTTTTGGAACGAATTGAAAAATTATTCGGTAATTAGTTCCCAGCCGGACGGACCGAAAGCGCCGCTGGTGAATTGACATTGATTTTTGAATGGAGTATATTACTATATATAATCGCGAATGTAGAGGTTAAAATGAAAAGAAAATCGTACGGAACTATAATCTTATGCTTGCTTTTATTTTCGTATCATATCGCCTATGCGGCGCCGGTAAAAGCAGATGCCAAAGAGATTGTGAAAAAGATGGATGAACTGTACCGCAGTTCATCCAGTATTGCCACCGTGGAAATGGAAATTACCACCCCCCAGTGGTCACGAACCTTGAAAATGACAGCCTGGAGCCTGGGGATGGATAAAACTTTCATCCGTATCCTGGCGCCTAAAAAGGAAATGGGAATCACGACCCTCCGTATGGGTAATGAAATGTGGAATTTTCTTCCCAATACCGATAAGGTTATCAAAGTACCACCATCGATGATGATGGGATCATGGATGGGCTCGGATTTTACCAATGACGACCTGGTAAAAGAATATACTTTCATGGATGATTATACCTTTGAGTTGACAAATGTGGAGAATCCTACGGAAGGCGTGGTGTATGTCAAATGCACTCCCAAAGAAGGCGTACCCATCGTATGGGGCTATATCATCATAGCGGTACTGGAAAAGGATTACTCGCCCCTCTGGCAAAAGTACTACGATGAAAAGGGACAATCGATGAGAGAAATGAATTTTAAAGAACCGAAAGTCTTTGGCAAAAGGACGATCCCATCGGTGATGGAGTTGATACCCAACCATAAACCCGGGAATAAAACCATTATTCGCTACCTGGACGCCCAATTCGATATTAAATTGTCCGAAGATATTTTTTCCCTCCGCAACCTGAGGTCCCAATGAATATTAAATGATAGAATGATGAATGATGAATGATGAAAAAAACCGGAAAAGAAAAGATAGAAGTTAATTGGAGAACTAAAATGATGTTAAAAATTGCGTTTCGGAATATATTCCGTCAAAAGAGAAGGAGTATACTGACCGGTTTAAGTATATTCGGTGGTTTTGTGCTGTCGGCCTTTTTTATCGGCTGGTCGGACGGGTCTTATAACGATATTATCGATATGTTTACCCGCAACCGGACAGGTCATATCCAGGTACATCAAAAAGATTACCTGGACCGGCCTTCATTGCATAAAACAATCAGCCGCTTGCCGGAAATGGATACTATTTTCCGTGATACCCAGGGCGTCGATTCCTGGGCGCCCAGGCTCTATTGCCCAGCCCTGGTTTCTGTGGGGGAAAAAAGCTCAGGCGCAAGGATCATCGGCATCGATCCGGATAAGGAAAATCAGACCACCCGGTTCGATAAAAAAATCGTCGAAGGAGTTGTATTTCACCCCGGGCTTGCCAAAGAAACCGTCATTGGAAAAGGATTGGCTAAGTTGCTGAAAGCAAAAATCGGGGATGATGCGGTTATTCTTTCCCAGGCGGCTGATGGATCCATTGCCAATGATAAATACAAGATCGTCGGTATAATGGAAAGCGGCGATGAAAACGACGA
>JAUPLE010000147.1 GCA_030837085.1 Acidobacteriota bacterium
CTTCATCGATGAAATTCAGCCCATGTGGATTGCCGCTGTCTTCCATCCTGGCGATATTGGATTGGTCGGAGGTGAAATGCTGCTTGCTCCAGAGGGTAGACAAGCGGGTCAAGAAATAGCCCAACGGCAGCCCGGGGAATCCTTTAGGATAGCTTTCCTGGTCCGGGGCGCTGCACATGGAATAGGGGTGTCCGTGGGTACAGAGCAACCGGCCATTACATTCTTCCGGTTCGTAAAATGTACTGTTTATTACACGTGGGGTATAGCCGCCGGGGCTTTTTAAGGTGGCAATGTCATTGGGTGTGATGTACATATCGTGATTACCATTCATGTAGGCGACATTTCCTTCCAGGGCGTCCAGGACTTCCATCAGGGCGCCGGGAACTTGCTTGCCGTCAAACACCCCGCCGAATATCCGGGGATTGGCTTTAATGATGGCCTGGAAATTCGGGGGCAGGGCTTCGGGCGGGTCCATCCATTGATCAAATAAATCACCCAGGAATACCAACTCCCGGACGGATTCTTTCTGAGCTACAATATACTCCAATGCGGTTTCCAGGAAAGGGCCGTGTATGGCATCCTGGTACCAGTTGGTGGGAACATTAGTACCGATGTGTACATCGCTGATGAAAAATAATTTGTTCTTTGTCATTGTTTTCTAAATCCTCCTCTGCTCTATTTATAGCACACCCGGAAAATTTAATCAATTTTATGTATCCTTTCCAAAGCTGAATAGTATCCCATAAGGGTCTTGCATTTTTCCATCTTTTGTACTAGAATTAAAATATGGCTAACATAATCGAAATCGAATGTCCGGAATGTCACGCCAGTTTATGGGTGGATGCCGATACAAGAGTGATTGTTCAGCATAAAAAGATCAAAAAAACCAACACTGCTTCTTTTGATGATCTCTTGCTTAAGGAAAAGGTGAAAAAGGAGAAAGTGGAAGAACGTTTTTCAATGGCAAGAGAACTGGAGCAAGCCAAGAAGAAGAAAGCAGAAGAGATATTTAATAAGTCCCTGGGCCAGGAATAGAATAATCAACGGGAACGCACGGCCTGGCCGATGGCGCGAATATGTTCCGGGGTAGTGCCGCAGCAACCTCCGATAATAGACACTCCTGCCGCCACCAATTCTTTGCTCTTTTCCGCCATAAATTCCGGGGTTTCGGGGTAAATAACAACATCATCCTTAACTACGGGCAACCCAGCATTGGCCTGGATTATCAAGGGAAGGGAAGTGAATTTTTTATACTCTTTGGCCACCAGGATCATGTTTTCAATGCCGTTGCCGCAGTTAGAGCCGATAATATCCGCCCCTGCCGCTTCCAGTTCGTGGGCCGCTTTCTCCACATTCACGCCCATCATGGTATAGAACCCACGGGGCGTTTTATCAAACGTCATGGTGGCTATTACGGGAATCCCCGGCGAAACTGCTTTAGCCGCTTTAATGGCCAATGTGGCCTCATTGATATCGGTCATGGTTTCCACGCAAATGATATCCACCCCTGCTTCGATGATTGCTTTTAACTGCCGCAAAAAATTCTGGTACATTTCTTCAGGTTCAACGGGTCCGTAGGGTTTCAGCATTTTGCCGCTGGGGCCACAGGAAGCGGACACATACGCTTTGCCATCCACCACTTTTCTTACCGCCTGCACAGCGGCCCGGTTGATTTCCTCGGTCTGGTCTTGCAGATTGTAGGCGGAAAGTTTTAGCGGCGAGCCGCCAAAAGTATTTGTTTGAATGATATCTGCCCCGGCTTCCAGGTAGAGACGCGCGATCTCTTCAAGGATATCGGTACGGGACAGGTTAATAAATTCCGGGCTTTTACCTTTGATAAGGTCTTTGGCCCGGGCCATCAGCAGGGAGCCCATGGCTCCGTCGCCAATGAGTATTTCGCCCTGCTTGATTCGGTTTAAAATCGATTCCATGTTGTTCTCCTTAAAAAAAGTTTTACGGGGTCCAGGCCCCGCGGCGCGGGTGCCTATAAAGGTTTTTCAAAAGAGCCCCATATAGGGAGTCTGCGCCGCAGACTCGCCGGAGGCATTAGCCAACCGTTCCACACATTCAACGGCTTTGACGCCGTCATAACCGTAAGCGTCGGCGCCGATCTCTTCGGCATAAGCCTGCGACACCGGCGCGCCGCCGATGATGGTTTTTATTTTACCCTGGAGGTTTTCTTTTTTCAACAATTCCACCACTTTTGTCATGGCCGGCATGGTGGTGGTCAGCAGCGCCGACATGCCGATAACAGACGCCCCTTCTCTTTTAGCTGTTTCCACGAATTGTTCCGGCGCTACATCATTCCCAAGGTCAATCACATCGAAGCCCGCGCCTTTAAGCAATATCCCCACCAGGTTTTTACCGATGTCATGCAGGTCGCCTTGCACGGTGCCCAGCACGACTTTTCCTTTTGAAGGGATGCCGTCGCGGATCAGCAGCGGTTTCAATACTTCCATGGCCGCATGCATGGCCCTGGCCGCCAGCAGCACTTCCGGTAGAAACACTTCATGGTTTTTGAATTTCTTGCCGATGGAATTCATACCTTTGATCAAACCGTTGTCCAGGATTTCCTTTGCGGTTATGC
>JAUPLE010000148.1 GCA_030837085.1 Acidobacteriota bacterium
AGATATGTCTAAGCGGTTCCAGTTTAGCCAGGGGATATTTAAATAGGCCTGAATTAACGCATGATCAGTTCATAAACAAAAGTTTTGCGGGGGTCAAGGGGGAGCTTTTTCAAAAGCGCCCCCTTGTTGTCTACAAGACCGGCGATATGGGGCGATGGTTGCCGGATGGGAACCTTGAGTTTATAGGCAGGTTGGACAGCCAGGTAAAGATAAGAGGGATTCGTATCGAGACCGGGGAGATAGAGAATCACTTATTGAGGCATCAGAGCATCAAAGAGGCGGTAGTATTAGCGCGTGAAGGTACAGGCGGCGAAAAATTCCTGTGCGCCTACATTGTGCTTTCGCCTTTTGCTGATGGCAATCGAGACCCGGGTATCGCTGATGATTTAAAAAAGTATCTTTCGGCGAAACTCCCGGATTACATGATACCTTCGTATTTTATAGTTATGGATGCGATCCCGTTAATGGCCAATGGGAAGATAAACCGGGATGCCCTTCCCCTTCTCCCGTCTACCGGGGTTTCGCGGGAAGGTTCGCAGTTCTTTAGTGCCCCCAGGAATGAAAGAGAAGAAAAGCTGGTAGGGATATGGTCGGATGTGTTGGGGATTGAGAAGGAACGAATTGGTATCGATGATGATTTTTTCGAGTTAGGGGGATATTCGCTGCGGGCCACTATTGTGGCGTCCCGCATTCACAAAGCCTTTAATGTGAAGATTCCATTGGCCGAGATATTCATATCGCCTACCATAAGGGGCCTGGCAACATATATTGCAGGGGCTGGAGAACAAATGTATGCCGCGATAGAACCGGCGGAGAAAAGGGAATACTATCCTTTATCCGCGGCCCAAAAGAGATTGTACCTGTTGTACCGGATGGACCCGGGTAATGTAAGCTATAATATGCCCCTGGAAATCCGGTTACAGGAAGAAATAAATTTAGAAAGATTGCAACGGGTTTTCAAAGAATTGATCGATCGTCATGAAAGTCTGAGAACGTCGTTTGAAATGGTGAATGAAGAACCGGTACAGCGTGTTCATGACCATGTGGAATTTGAAATTGAAATATCAAAAGTTTTTGGCCCCACCTTTTTTCAAAAAGGTGGGTTTATTCGGCCTTTCGACTTATCAAAAGCACCTTTACTTCGGGCTGTAATGATACAAGAAGAAAATGGAAAGCACCTATTATGGGCGGATATACACCATATTATTACGGACGGAACTTCGCAGGTCATATTACATGATGAATTCGATAAGTTGCGCCTGGAGCAAGGGGAGGATTTGCCGGCGCTCAGGCTTCAATACAAAGACTATTCCCAGTGGCAGAACAGCGAGCCGCAGCAGGCGTTGGTAAAGAAAAAGGAGCCCTATTGGTTACGTGAGTTTGGAGATGAATTGCCCGTGCTTAACCTGCCCAGCGATCATAGCAGGCCTTTCATCCAGAGTTCCGAAGGTAATACGGTGGAATTCACATTAACCGTCGAGGAGAACCAACTCTTAAGACGCCTGGCAAGAGATGCCAATGTTACCCTTTTTATGGTGATATTAGCGGTATTTAATGTGCTGCTTTCAAAGTTGAGCGGCCAGGAAGATATTATCGTGGGTACGCCGGTGATGGGGAGGCGTCATGCCGACCTTGAGCGTATAATCGGGATGTTTATCAACACCCTGCCCTTGAGGAATAAACCTTACGGGGGGATGAAGTTGAATGCCTTTTTGAACGAACTCAAGGGGCGGACATTGGAAGCCTATGAGAACCAGGAATACCCATTCGAGGATTTGGTGGAAAAGATATCGTTGAAGAGGGATACGAGCCGTAACCCGGTATTCGACGTGATGTTTAACTTATTAAACCGGGAAGGGTACCTGGGGGATATACCCGGTGAAGCGGAAATGTATGAATATAAACATAAAAAAGGAACCTCGAAATTCGATTTGATGTTGACGGCAGTAGACCTGGATGAGAGGTTGCTTTTCATTTTCGAATACTGTTCAAGGTTGTTTGAACCGGTTACCATTGAACGTTTTATCGCCTATTTTAAGCGCCTAATGTATTGGCTTCGGGTGTTGCCGGACCCGGGACTTTCGGCACTGGAGATTATCACCGAAGAAGAGAAGCATAAAATATTGTCTGAATTTAATGGTATAAAAATCGCCTACCCGACGGATAAAACCATCCATCAATTATTTGCAGGACAGGTTGAAAAATCGCAGGACCGCGTCGGAATTGTCGGAAATGTCGGACATGTCAGACCAGTCAGACCGGTCAGACTGACCTATCGTCAATTGAACGAGCAATCCGACCGGTTGGCCGGGTTGTTAATTGGAAAAGGCGTCCTGGCGGACAGTATTGTAGGGATTATGATGGACCGTACGATCGATCTGGTTATCGGCATCCTGGGCATATTGAAAGCTGGCGGGGCATATTTACCCATCGATTCGGAGTATCCCGTGGAGCGAAAGAGATACATGATCGAGGATGGAGAAGTCCGACACCTGTTAGTAGGTAATGATATCGGAGATATTGGCCCTGAAATTATTAACCGATTAGAAGTGATAGATATGAGGCAGGAAGAGATTTATAAAAAGAAAAATGTTAAGCCGGACTATATCGGGAACGGTTCTAACCTGGTGTATGTGATATATACGTCGGGAACGACGGGTAAACCCAAGGGAGTGATGTTAGAGCAGCGAAATCTTGTTAATCTCATCCTTTATCAATATGAAAAGACCAATATCGATTTTAATCGGGTATTGCAATTCACTACCATTAGTTTCGATGTGTCGGCGCAGGAGATATTTTCAGCGTTTCTTTGGGGGGGGGAGCTCTACCTGGTAAGTAATGAAACCCGGACCGACATACCGAGGTTATTTAAGTTAATCGAAAAAAATGGGATAAAGACAGTATTTTTACCGGTTTCCTTTTTGAAAGTAATTTTTAAAGAAGAAGAATATATAAATCTTATACCCCGGTGTATCCGTCATATAACGACAGCAGGGGAGCAGTTGGTAGTAAGTAATAATTTTAAAAATTATTTAAGAGAGGAGAAGGTTTATCTTCACAATCATTACGGGCCGGCGGAAGCCCATGTGGTGACGACCTTGACTATAGACCCGGGGGGAGATATCGCCGAATTACCGTCGATAGGAAAACCAGTGATGAATACGAGAATATATATCGTGAATAAATGGGGGCGCCTGTTGCCGCCCGGGGTAGTCGGCGAAATCCGGATAGGGGGAGTGCAGGTCGGCAGGGGCTATTTAAATAGGCCCGAATTAACCGCGGAAAAGTTTATTATGATCCGGTCAGAACTGTCCGACCGATTCTACAAAACCGGCGACCTGGCGCGCTGGCTGGACGATGGTAATATCGAATTCCTGGGCAGGATGGACCAGCAAGTTAAAATCCGGGGGTTCAGGATAGAATTGGCAGAAATCGAGAACCGGCTCAAAGAGCACCCCGCCGTGAAAGAAGCCGTCGTCATCGACAGGAAAGATGACGAAAGAAAGTATCTGTGCGCCTATATTGTAGCGGGGCAAATAGGGGAGGAAGAAAAGGTCCCGGTCCAGCAGTTGAAAGAATACCTCGAAGCGAAGTTACCGTCGTACATGGTACCCCCATTCTTTGTAGAAATTGACAAAATACCCTTGAAGGCAAATGGGAAAATCGACCGGGATAAGCTGCCGGGACCGATGGAATCGGATTTTCATGGCAGCGACGCATATCAGGCGCCCGAAACCGATATTCAGCGAACGATCGCAGCCATTTGGGAAGAAGTCCTGGGCCTTGAAAAAATCGGTATCCGGGATAATTTCTTCGACCTGGGGGGCAATTCCCTGGATTTTGTCAGGGTAAGTAATAAGTTGAAAGAAAAACTGGGCCAGGATATTCCTGTGGTGACATTGTTTACCTATCCCACCATCAGTTCCCTTGAACACTATCTAAGCAGCGTCGAACTGCCCGTTTCATCTTCGTTGATACCTGTAAACTTTGTGATGCTAAACAGCTCCCCCCAGTCCCGGGGAAATATCTTTTTCATACATGAAATACTCGGCGATGTAGGGGCATATATAGAATTCTGTAAACAACTGGGCGCCCATTATAATTGCTGGGGTGTAGAAGCTGAAAAACTAAGAAATTACGTTCCCAGGAATACCACCATCGAGGAGATAGCAGCGAAATATATTTCACAAATGAAAGAAATCCAACCCCAGGGTCCCTATTTTCTCGCTACCTGGTCCTGGGGTGGGCATTTGGGCCTGGAGATGACGCTGCAACTGGAACAGGCTGGCGAGAAATTATCCCTATTGGTTTTTTTCGATTGCCTTGGTCCCGAGTGTGTATTGGGTAAATCGTCCCAGGAATTTACCCTGGATACTGAAAAGAATCTTTTAAGGGATTTCTTTATTACGCTGGGGAACGAAGCAGAATTGGAAAAAATAAATGACATAGAACAACTCTGGATCAGGGCTGTGGATATCTTGACCGGTAACGCTGCGCTGGTGGAACAATTGAGACAAATACTTATCGAAAATGCGCTGGCGCTGCCTGATTATGATTACCTCACCGGCGAACAATTAATCCAGTATCTCAATTTAAACCGTACCCATCTCAATGCCAGTGCTCGATATATTCCCGTAGGGAAAATTAATACGCCGATCCATTATTTTGCGGCTAACCAAAACACAGAAAGATTCGACGCCTGGGGAGATTACTGCCATACCCCGATAAACTATCATGAAATAAACGGGGATCATCACTCAATATTCAGGAATAAAGAGCACATCGCCGAGTTCGCGCATCTTTTCAAAGATTTATTGGAAGAGGTCCTTGAATAATTGCAGCAATTCTCATTTTAAATAATTTTAGGCACCCACGGGGGGAGCTCTGGGCC
Organism: Acidobacteriota bacterium; assembly: GCA_030837085.1. Classification (GTDB taxonomy): domain Bacteria; phylum Acidobacteriota; class Aminicenantia; order UBA2199; family UBA2199; genus JAKAGC01. The sequence goes on from JAUPLE010000148.1 coordinate 4,892, forward strand.
GCCCGCCCACCCATTTTTTTGATTGTCCTTTAGTCCTTCTTCGTCTAAACAATCGAAAAATGGCAAAAGTGATGCATTATTAATTCAAATATACAGTGGATAAGAGACAGATAGAAAGTGTTCGGACACAAATGGAAGTTGAACAAAGACAAATGGAAGTGTATCAGATTCAAACAGTACTTAAACGGACACAAACAGAACTAGATCAGACACAAACGGGAGTTAATCAGACACGAATAGAAGTTAATCGGGAATAAATCGAAGTCAATCAGACACAAACAGGAGTTATTCGGACACAAATAGGAGTTATTCGGACACAAATGGAAGTCTATCGGATACAAAATAAATTGAAACAATAGATATCTTCTCATCAGGCCCCTTTCTTTTTAAGAAAATATGTGATAGGATTACGTATTCCAAAGCATTAAGAGGTTAAAACGATAAATAGAAAAAAAGTCCTGCAAGATATAGCCCTTCGGCTGAAAAAAATACGCGAGACCCTGGGGTTTTCCCCCGTTGATATGACAAAAGGAAGCTTACCATGGAAGGATGTATTTTTTTGCGGGCTGGTGGTCGCCATGATTTGTAAGTGAACCCGAAAACAGGAAAGAAACAGCCTATCCCCAGGCATTCTGAATTTGTAGTGGCGTTACCGGCGACCTACGTGCCTGCCTTTTTTTGAAATTTTTTTATAAGTCAAAATTAGAATTGCTGGAATAATTGGCTAATATTTGCAAAAAAAAAAATTGTATTATATAATATAAATTCAAAACTTTTCACTGAAGGAGTTTCTCATGTTTAATATATCCTTAAAAACAAAGGCATTTTTATTTATTGTGCTTGCCGGGTTTATTTTTCTCAATTCACCTTTACCTGCCCAGGAAAAAGCGGGAGAGAAAAAAGTGCCGCCGGCAAAAAGTTACACCGTCAGTAGCGCGCTGTCCCCCATAAAGATAGACGCAGTACTGGACGAAGAAGCCTGGAAGAATGTTGAAATAATCGATCTCCCCTATGAAGAGTACCCCGGGGACAATACCCCGGCGCTGGTAAAAACCGAATGTTTAATTACCTTTGACAGCGCCAAACTTTATATCGCTTTGCGTTGTTTTGACCCGGAACCCGGCAAAATTCGTTCCCACCTGATGGACCGGGACGATACCGCCGGTTTTGTAGAGGATGATTTTGTGGCTGTAACCATCGATACCTTTAACGACCAACGCCGCGGATTCGAGTTTGCGTTGAATGCAGTGGGGGTCCAGGCCGATGCGCTGGCTAGCGAATTGGATGCCAGCCAGGATTGGACCTGGGATTCCATCTGGGATTCCGCCGCTAAAATAACCGATTTCGGGTATGTGGTGGAGATGGCTATTCCTTTTACTCAGTTAAGATTCCCCCATACCCGGGATAAGCAAACCTGGGGTTTTAATATCGAGAGGTCTTATCCCCGGGATACCGGACGCCTGATGATCTCCCATGCCGTAGACAGGGACATTGTTTGCAGTCTTTGCCAGGCCAATAAAATTACCGGTTTTGAAAATATGACCCAGGGGCATAGTCTTGAATTGGCTCCAACTTTGACAGCTTCGAAGACAGACCAACGCGAAGATTTTCCCGCTGGAAAAATGAAAGCAGGGAAGATCGAAGTAGAACCGGGGTTGAACGCACGTTGGGGGATTAGCCCGAACCTGACATTGAATGCCACGGTGAACCCTGATTTTTCCCAGGTGGAAGCCGATGCCCTTCAACTGGAAGTAAATACACGCTTTGCACTGGAATACCCGGAGAAGAGGCCCTTTTTCCTGGAAGGTAAAGATTTCTTCTATACCCCGCTGGAAACCGTATTTACCCGCACCGTTTATAATCCCCTCTGGGGAGTGAAGCTGATGGGAAAGATCGGGAAAAGCGCCATCGGGATTTTTTCCACTCAAGATCGTTATAATAGCCTATTGTTTCCCTCCAACCAGGGTTCTGCCGAGACAGCGCTGGACAAGGATACTTTCAGCGGTGTGGTCAGGTACCGGGGCGATATCGGTAAAGGGTCCACCCTCGGTTTTCTTTATACCGGGAGGATGGGTACAGGGTATCATAACCATGTGGTGGGGGTGGATGGTTTCCTGCGCCTAACCAGGGCAAAAGATATCAATTTCCAAATGCTCCATTCCAGCACCGATTACCCGGATAATGTGGCCACCGAATTTGGGCAGAAGCAGGGAAATTTTGACGGGAATGCGTTATATGCGAAATTTTCCCATGCCAGCCATTGGTTTAATTATGGGCTTACCTATGAAGACCTGGGAACCAATTTCCGCACCGATTACGGCTTTATGCCCCGTGTCGATACGCGCAGGATAAATGCGTTTATTGAACCGGTTTACTGGGGAAAACCCGGGAGCTGGGTCGAAAAGATGAACTTTAATATTCAAGGCGAAAGGATCACTGACCATAACGGTCTCCTGACCGACCAGGACCTCGTATTTACAATCATTTACCAGGGACCGTTACAATCGATAGGCAACCTGATCGCTAAAATAAGGAAAGAATATTACAACGGTGTGACTTACGATTTAACAAAATACCTGGCAGCCTTCCGGATGACGCCGGTGGGCGCCTTTAATTTTATCATTACCGCCCGGATCGGGGATGCCATCGATTATGATAACTCCCGGAAAGCGGATTCGCTGATGCTCAAACCCGGTTTTGAGTGGCGTATCGGCGGCCATTTGAATGTTACGGTCAATCATATTTATGAGAAGCTCACGTTAAGAAATGAAAAAATCTATACGGCTAATTTACTGGAAGCGCGGCTGGGTTACCATTTTAATACCCGGTTATTCCTCAGGGCCATTATTCAATACACCGATATCAGCCGTAATACCGCTCTTTATCTCATGCCGGTGGACGCCAGGGAGAAGTATCTCTTTACCCAGTTCTTATTTTCTTATAAAATCAATCCCCAGACAGTACTTTTCCTGGGGTACTCGGATAATCATTTCGGCAGCGATGAGATACCTGTCACACGGAATGACCGGACATTCTTCTTAAAGATCGGTTATGCCCTGGGACTGTAATGATGAGCTAACGTAATTACGTAATAGTGAGGTACGCTCTCGATCTAAAAAAAATTTTTTAATCCGTATCTATTGACAACACCTCATTATTTCGTTAAAATATACCTTTCAATATCATGAAAGTTTCCTGGCAATCAATCATCCTTATGTCGTGGATAGGTTAAAAATTCTCGTAAATTTGTCGAGGGATTGTTTTTCACCTGGAAGAAAAGACTGGGGTATCCCATGTTGCTTTTACCTGACACCTTTTTTTAGATTTCATAATTAGGCGGGAGCCTGTCAAAAAATTATTTAAGCCCTTCAGAAAACCTACGAGGTTCTAGCATGAAAAAATTAAATAAGAATAAAATCGGGGATATCCTTGCCCTAACCCCCATGCAAGAAGGTTTACTATATCATTATTTGAAAGATCCCGGTAGTCGGCACTATTTCGAGCAATTAAGTCTCAAACTGGCGGGTGAAATCGATATACACTATTTCGAAAATGCCTGGAATTTTGTCATCGAAACCAATGAAATGCTGCGGACGGTATTTCGTTGGGAAGAGACGGAAAAACCGGTGCAAATGATTCTGAGAAAGCATCGGTTGGGGCTGCGATTTTATGATCTATCCGGCCTTGAAACTGGGGAAAAGGAAAAATCGCTGGCCAATATCAAGAATCGGGATAGGGAGGAAGGATTTGATTTATTGCAGGTGCCTTTCCGGGTCATCTTGATTAAAATGGAAAATGAGCGCTATGAAATGGTTATTAGTAATCATCATATTCTTTATGACGGTTGGAGCAACGGCATCATCTTGCGGGAATTTTTCTTAGCGTACCCGGTATTTTCCCGCGGGGAGACGCCGGTTAAACCGGTTAAAACTCATTTCAGGGAGTTTTTAAAATGGCTGCAGGGACAAAATACCTGCAATCAAAAAAGTTATTGGCAGGACTATTTAAGGGATTTTGAGACGCCATCGTTCATTTCTACCCTTACAGGGAAAAGAAGAGAACCGGGCCGGACTAAAAGAGAAATCCGCTCCTACCGAGTACAACTTTCCAGGGTTGAACTGGAAAATTTTGCCAGGAAGAATAAAATAACCCTGGCTTCGTTATTATACAGCGCCTGGGGCATTTTATTACAGAAATACAGTAACAGGAGTGATGTCGTTTTTGGTACAACGGTTTCGGGACGTCCCGCCGAAGTAAAGGGAATCGAGGACACGGTGGGTTTATTTATTAACACGGTTCCCCTGAGGGCTTGGATTGGTGAAAGGGAAAACAATCTTGATTTCTTGGTACACCTGGACCGGCAATTAAAGGAAAGGGAACAGTTCGAAAGTACTCCGCTGGTAGACATCAAAGGGTGGAGTGAACTGGGAGGATATGATGAATTATTTGATGCCATTGTCGTGATAGAGAATTACCCGTTGGAGAACCGGTTATTGCAGCAAAACGACAACCTTGTTATCCATTCTTATACAATGTCGGAAGCTACCCATTACGCCATCACAGCAGCCGTGGAGATGGACGATGATATTGTTGTAAATTTTAGTTATGACACCCGGTTATTTGCTGAGGAAGCAATTGACGCCTTAAATGTCGAAATGTTGGCTCAACATTTTAAGCGGATTGTAGATGAAATGGCCCGTCATCCGTTGGAAACGCCAGCAGCAATAGATATCTTATTGGGAGAAGAGAAGCGGCGGATATTATATGATTTTAACAATAGGGAAGAAGAATACCCTACCACTAAAACCCTCCAGGTGTTATTCGCGGAACAAGCTAGGAAGACGCCTAACTATATAGCCCTTGTAGGGGCAGATTCTCAAATCAGCCCTATCACTCTGTCCTACAAAGAATTAAATGAGCATTCGGATCACCTGGCTGTGTTGTTAATCGAAAAAGGCGTCCTGGCGTGCAATGTGGTAGGTATTATGATGGAACGGTCCATCGATCTGATTATCGGCATCCTGGGAATTTTGAAAGCAGGGTGCGCTTATTTACCGATCAATCCCGGGAATCCACAAGAAAGAATAGACTATATGTTGAAAGACAGCGGAGCCAAATTGTTGGTTACCACCAATGATAAAGAAGGTGAGAAGGTAAGAAGGTGGGAAGGGCAGAAAGTTCTTTTAGAAGAAATCCCCAAATCCTCTTACCCTCTTACCTTCTTACCCTCTTACCTTCTAGATTCCTCAAATCTCGCTTATATCATCTACACCTCCGGTTCCACGGGAATGCCCAAAGGGGTACCTATTACTCATGCCAATCTTTCCCCGCTGCTGCATTGGGGATACAAACACCTGGGCATCGGTCCATCGGATAGGACTATCCAGAATCTATCATATTATTTTGATTGGTCTGTTTGGGAAATTTTTATTACCCTGACTACCGGAGCCTCCCTGTACATGGTTCCTGAAGAAGTACTTATGAATCCCGCGGCTTGTATTCCTTTTATAATTGAAAATAAAATTACGGTTTTTCATGTGACCCCTACCCAGTACCGGTATTTTGTTCATGCCGGGCGAAAGTTGGATACATTGAAATACCTGTTTTTAGGTGCGGAGAAATTAACCGTTGAGTTATTGAGGCGCAGTTTTGAATCCGTGGGAGAGAATTGTCGGGTGTTTAATATGTACGGGCCGACGGAAGCTACAATTATTTCGGCGGTATTGGAGTTAGTGCGGGGTGAGGAAAATAAATTCGCGTACCTTTCCAGTGTACCTATCGGTGGACCGTTGGGTAATGGGACTTTGCTGGTATTAGACAAGGACCTTAACCTGAGCCCGGTGAATATCCCGGGTGAATTGTATATTGGCGGCGACGGTGTGGCCATGGGATATTTAAACAACCCGGAATTAACGGCAGAAAGATTTAATAGGTCTTATAAGTCCTATGGGACCTATATTTTCTACAAAACCGGCGATTTGGCGCGTTGGCTTAATAATGGCGCTATCGAGTTCCTGGGGCGGATCGATCAGCAGGTCAAAATCCGGGGGTTCCGCATCGAACTAGGGGAGATTGAGAGCCGGTTAGCCAAACACACTGCCGTAAAAGAGGCCGTAGTTACTATTAGGCCAGGCGGAAGCGGAAAGGAGGACAACTACCTTTGCGCTTATATTGTACCGCACTCAGCCAGCGCAGTCCCGGTTGCGCAGTTGCGTGAATTCCTATCCCGGACCATGCCCGATTACATGATCCCTGCCCATTTTGTAATGCTGGAAAAGATTCCGCTGAATCCCAACGGTAAGTTGGACCAACGCGCTCTACCCGAACCGGAAATACTGTCAGAAGAAGAGCAAGTCATGCCCCGTAATGAAACCGAAGTGAAATTGGCAGAAATATGGAGTGGAATACTGGGAATCGATCGTAATAAGATCGGCATCGATGCCAATTTCTTCCACCTCGGCGGGCATTCGTTAAAATTAACGCAACTGTCGGTCCGGGTTCACAGGGAACTGGGGATTCGTATCCCGCTGTCGGAGTTATTCAAGCTTCCCACCATTCGTACCCAGAGCGATTTTATCGGGCAATCGGGAAAAGTTGAAAAGGATGGAGACTATCGGAATATTTCCATCCAACCAATGCCTCAACAGGAGTACTACGATCTTTCCTATGCCCAGAGACGGTTGTGGATTATTTGCCAGTTTGAAGAAGATTCCATTGCGTATAATGAAGTAGGTGGCTTGACCATTAAAGGGAAATTTGCCCCGGAAGCTTTTGACAGGGCCATCAAAGTACTGGTCCAACGGCATGAAATTTTTAGAACCGTCTTTGTCACTATCGACGGCGAGCCGAAACAAAAAATACTCCCGGAGGTTGATCTGGCATTGCAACAGGAAGACCTGCGTCGTTTGAAAGGTGTGGAACTGGAAGCCGCGGCGGCGGAGATCGTTAAAAAAACAGCCAATAAAGCCTTTAACCTGGAAAAAGGTCCACTGGCGATATTTAAACTGCTCCGCCTGGAAGATGAGCACTTTTTCCTGCTGGTCAATATTCACCACATCATCAATGATGGCTGGTCGGTCGGCGTCATTAAACACGAACTAAATATATTGTATGATTTTTTTAATAAAAACCGTTCGGCCAATGAAGAGATTCCTTTGACGCCGGTTACGGTCCAGTATAAAGATTATACCCTGTGGCACAACTCTTTAATTGCCGGGGGTAATTTCGATCGCTATAAAGGCTACTGGCTGGAGAAGTTGAAAGACAAACCCACCGGCATCGAACTGCCGCTGGATCATCCGCGCGGGGCGGTGCAGACCTTTAACGGCGGCCGCGTCTATTATCGGCTAGAGGCCGGCGAGACAACCGCGCTGCGGGCCCTGTCCGGCAGTGAAAACACGACCATTTTCATGAAATTAATGGCGCTGTTGGGCGTCCTGCTGCACAAATACAGCGGGGAGAAAGATATCATCCTGGGCTCACCCATTGCCAACCGAAAACAGCCGGAATTGCACCACATGATCGGGTTCCTGGTCAATACCCTTGTATACCGCATACCGGTAGAACCCGGCGAAAGTTTCCAACAATTACTGGCAAAGGTGAAAGAAGAAAACCTGGCCTGTTATGAGAACCAGGATTACCCCTTCGATACTCTCGTGGAGAGCCTGGGGTTGGCCCGGGACATGAGCCGTTCCCCCTTGTTCAATGTGCTGATAGCCTTTGGGGATGCCGATACCCGCGGCGAAGATATCCGTTTCGACTGGGCCGAGGTGGAGTTCCATGACCAGGTGGAAGGTTTCAACCCCAGCGTATTCGACCTGGTGTTTTTTTTCAATGAAAAAGGAGCCCGACTGGACTGCGAAATCATGTACAACAGCGACCTGTTCGAACGAAATTCCATCGAACGCCTGGCCGCTAACTTTATTACCCTGGTGAAACATGTCCTGGGAAACAGTGAAAAAGCGATTCTAGAATTGGACTATATCGATCAAGAAGAATATAAGGCCATTGTTCACCGGTTCAATAGTCACAGGGAAGAATTCTTTCCGCTTACTATCCAGGAATTGGTGGAACAACAGGTGGAAAAATCGTTCGACAGTGTCGCCGTGGTTTCCCCCGAAGGGTGGGCCATTACTTATGATGAGATTAATCAAAGGGCCAATCAATTGGCCCTTTATTTACGAAAAAAGTACCATATCGAACCGGGCAAAGTAATCGGGATTTGCATCGAGCGTTCCCTGGAAATGATTATTGCCGTATTGGGGGTGGTGAAGTCCGGGGCGGCTTATCTTTCCTTTGATCCCAATTACCCCAAAGACCGAGTGCAGCATATGATTGAAGACAGCCGCGCCGGACTTGTGATCGTCGATCAATCCAGGCCCGATCTTTTTGATATGAATGAAGAAAAGGGAAAAAAACAGGCGCTGCTTGATATTCATCAACATTGGTCGGCCATTGGCCGGGAATCTGATGAGAATCCGAATATTGAAAATGAGCTGAGCGACGCGGTTTATGTTATTTATACATCCGGTTCTACCGGCACGCCCAACGGCGCCATGCTGTCGCATGCACTGCTGTCCAACCTCATCCAATGGCAGATCAAAGATACTGCTATTGATTGCTCGCTGCGCTGCTTACAATTCACGTCCATCAATTTCTGCGTCTCTTTCCAGGAAATATTCACTACCTTCTGCACCGGCGGTGAAGTCCATTTAATCGGCGATATCGAAAGACAGGATATCAATTACCTCATGGAATTCCTGGCGCGGCGTAAAATCGGGAACCTCTATTTGCCCTTTTCCTATCTTAATTTTTTATTTAATCTATCCGGCGAAGTCGCCGCTGAAAATTACTTGCGGCATATCATCACCGCCGGGGAGCAGTTGAAAATCACCGGCGGATTGAAACAGTTTCTTGAACAAAACCCCCATGTTAAGCTGCACAATCATTACGGTTCCTCCGAGATGCATGTGGTGACGTCTTATACCCTGGATGCGGCCACGGCTTCATTAATGCCGGTTCCACCCGCCGGCAAACCCATTGCCAATACGCGAATTTATATATTGGATGAATACGAACGCCCCGTTCCCATGGGCGTATGGGGTGAATTATTCGTGGATGGCGGCGACCAGGTCCTGGGTTATATCCACAATCCGGTGCTGACAGATAAGAAACTGGTGTGGCACCCCCTGTTTTCACCCCTATCCGGACACCGCTTGTACCGTTCCGGGGATGTGGGACGGTGGCTGGAAGACGGCAATATCGAATTAAAAGGGAGAAAAGATTTCCAGGTAAAAATCCGCGGTTTCCGCGTGGAACTGAGTGAAATCGAGAGCAAAATCCTGGCGCTGGATAAAGTAAAAGACTGCGTGGTGGTGGTAAAGGAGAACGCTCCCGCTGAGAAAACCCTGGTGGCCTATATAGTGGGCCATGATCTTGATATCGTGGAGATTAAGCGACATTTAGGGAGTTATTTACCGCAGTACATGATTCCTAAATTAATGGTCCTGGAAAGCTTACCATTGATGCCCAACGGTAAAGTGGACCGTGAGAAGTTGCCGGAACTACCGACGGAAAACGAAATGATGAAGATAATAGCGGCGCGTCCCGCGCCCGATTTGACGCTGCTGCGCGGGCAAATCAGGGATTTCGACAGCTTACCCATGCCGGACCGCTCGCTGGTGAATTATGATAAATACGGCAAAAATATCGGCCTGGCCATGGTGCGGCACACCATATGCCTGCAGGCCAGCCGCGGGTGTCCGTATAATTGCCTCTATTGTCACAAAATCTGGCCGAAGAAACATGTGTTCCGTTCGGCGGAGAATATCTTCCGGGAAGTGGAATTGTATTATAACATGGGGGTGCGCCGCTTTGTATTCGTGGATGATATCTTTAACCTCGATGTGCGAAACAGTTCCCACTTTTTCGAGATGGTAATCAAGAAAAGATTGGATGCCCATTTCTTTTTCCCCAACGGTTTGCGCAGCGATATATTGACCGAGGAATATATCGATTTAATGGCGGCGGGTGGAACCCGGGGCGTCGGCATGGCGCTGGAGTCGGCGTCGCCTCGCATCCAGCGGCTGCTGAAAAAGAACCTGGACCTGGATAAGTTACGGGAAAATGCGGAGTATTTATGTAAAAAACATCCCCAGATCGTGTTGGAACTCTTCCTGATGCATGGATTCCCCACTGAGACCGAAGAGGAAGCCATCCTGACGTTGGAATTTCTCAAGGCGCTGCATTGGATCGATTTCCCCTATTTACACATTTTGAAGATATTCCCAAATACCGATATGGCAGCCATGGCCATGGAGAACGGGGTAACCGCTGAAGCCATTGCCCGCTCCGCCGGATTGGCTTTTCATGAGCTGCCCGAGACGCTGCCCTTTGCCAAAAGTTTCACTTTAAAGTGCCAGGCCGAATTCCTGGGAGATTATTTCCTGTTAAAGGAACGGTTGCTGGACAGGCTGCCCCACCAGATGCGGGTATTGACGCCGGAAGAATTAGTAGAAAAATATAATAGCTATTTACCGGTAGAGATCAAAACAGTGGAAGATGTGTTGGAGTTTGCCGGGATCGAAAAGGGGCTGCTGATTAAGCCGGATGAAAAAGAAGCCATGAGCGATGAGAAAGTGCGGGCTATTGATCTTGATGCAAAGATTCACGCACATTTCGGACCGTCGGAAAGCGAACCCGATGCGCTGCGGGTGCTGCTGCTGGATTTATCGCAATATTTCAACGCCGGCAAGAAAATTCTTTATGACGGCGTGGAGCCGCCGTTGGGATTGATGTACTTATTGACCTATTTGAAACAGGAACTGGGTTCAAAGGTAAATGGAAAAATTGCCAAATCGCGGGTGGATTTCGATGGTTTCGAAGAATTAAAAACGCTTTTGGAAGATTTTCAGCCGCAGGTCATCGGCATTCGTACGTTGACTTATTACAGTCGGTTTTTTCATGAGGCGGTGGGAAGCATCAGGCAGTGGGGATTCGCCGGACCGATTATTGCCGGGGGGCCGTACGCCACTAGCGACTATACCACCATTTTAAAAGATCCGCATGTGGATGTAGTGGTGTTGAGTGAAGGGGAGTTGACGTTTGCCGAGTTGGTTTCCAAAATAATCGCTAATAATAATCAATTGCCCGGGGAAGATGTGCTCAAAGAGATTGCCGGTTTAGCGTATGTACCCGGGAACCGGGCAGTTTTTAAGGGGGCTTATTGCGGTGAATTTACGTTGAGTGAATGGGGAGTAGGAGTTTCGTCGGATGTTCAGGCTGCGGCCGCAGCAGCGGCGCCGGGAGTAGGCCAAATGGTTCGTTTTGAGGATGAGATCGAGGAGAAGTTGGCCGGGATATGGGCGGAGTTGCTGGACGTTGATAAAAGCGTGATGGGCAGGGAGGATAATTTCTTTGAATTGGGTGGGCATTCATTGAAAGCTACCACCATGATGACGCGGATACAAAAAGAGTTTAATGTACGGGTAAAGTTGATTGACATCTTCAAAGCGCCCTTTATCAGTGGTGTGGCCCGTTTGATCCGAAGCTCCTTAGCGGGCATGGCGGAAGCAGTGGGCGCCATGGAAGGAGGAGCCCGGATATTACCGGTAGAAAAAAAAGATTATTATGTTGTTTCCTCCACCCAGAAACGCATGTATATTTTGCAGCAGATGGAAATATCGAGCGCAGTTTACAACATGCCGCGGATAATGATATTGGAAGGTGAAATCAATAGGGAACGCCTGGAAACGACTATCCGGCAATTGATCCGGCGGCATGAATCCTTTAGAACATCCTTTGAAGTAGTTGGTGGTGAGCCGGTACAAAGAGTACATGATGATGTGGAATTTGAAATCGAGTATAATAATTTGGCCGCAAAAGACCGCGAAGCCCCCATGCTGGGGGGGCCTATTATTAAATCGTTCATTCGCTCTTTCGATTTGACAAAAGCGCCGCTGCTGCGAGTAGGATTGCTGGGATTGGCGGAGTGTCGGCATCTATTAATGGTGGACATGCATCATATCATATCGGATGGGGTGTCTATCGAGATATTAATCAAGGATTTCATGGCGTTGTACCGGGGCGAACAATTACCCGTGGTCGAATTACAGTATAAAGATTATTCCGAGTGGCGGCAGGGGGAGGCAGTGATAGAGGCGTTAAGGCAGCAGGAGACTTATTGGGCGCAGGAGTTCCAGGGTGAAATCCCGGTATTAAATATGCCCCTGGACTATGTGCGGCCCAAAATCCAGGATTTTGCGGGCCGTTCGCTGCATTTCCAATTGGAAGAACAAGCTGCCCGGGCGTTGAAAGCCTTTGCCTTAGAAGAAGGGGTCACGTTGTATATGGTTATGCTTTCAATCTATAGTATTTTATTGGCGAAAATAAGCAGCCAGGAGGATATTATTATCGGCAGCCCCGTGGCTGGCCGGCGGCATGGAGGTTTACAGCGAATCATCGGGATGTTTGTCAATACCATGGCGATGCAAACTAATCCGGCCGGGGATAAGAATATTAGAGAATTTCTAAGGGAAATAAAAATAAAAGCATTAAATGCCTTTGCCAACCAGGATTACCCGTATGAAGAACTGGTTGAAAAAGTAACTGTAAACAGGGACCCGGGGCGCAATCCCCTGTTCGATGCCATGTTTGCCTTACAAAACCTGGATATCCCTGAAATTGAAATGCCCGGGTTGAAGTTGAAACCTTATCCGTATGAACAGGAATTATCCAAATTTGACCTATCGTTACAATGTTTTGATTCCGGCGACGGCCTGACATTCATTTTCGAATATTGCACCCGGTTGTTCAGGGCAGAAACCATTGAAAAATTTAGCGATTATTTCAAGCGGATCATTTCCGGGGTAATAAAAAATCCAGGAG
>JAUPLE010000149.1 GCA_030837085.1 Acidobacteriota bacterium
CGTCGATAACCACACCGTCCACCGGGATTTTTTCCCCTGGTCGTACAATAATTATATCGCCTGTCACTACCTGGGCGATAGGGATATCCATTTCCGCACCGTTCCGTACCACGCGGGCTGTTTTAGGTTGCAAGCCCATCAATTTCTTAATCGCTTCGCTCGTATGGCCTTTAGCGCGAGCTTCCAGTAGTTTACCCAGTACAATGAGGGTGATAATCACCGCGGAAGTTTCAAAATAAACATGCTCGCCCAGGGTATGGGAACCTAAAGTCAAAGCCAGGAGCACGGCAATACTATAGAAATAAGCCACGGAAGAACCCATGGCGACCAATACATCCATGTTGGCGCTGCGGTTGAGCAGGCTTCGCCAGCCGCCCACGTAATAGTCGCGGCCCACATAGAATTGCACCGGCGTGGCCAGCGCAAAGAATAGCCAATTGACCCAGGATGCGTGCGCCCAATGTCCCAATAGTTGGAGGTCCCGCGCCATGCTCATTAAAAACAGGGGCAAAGCGAAACACAAACCCACGATGAAACGTTTCCATTGGTGACGAACTTCTGCTTCGCGGGCGGCGGCTTCGGCGTCTCCCGGGTCTTTGTCCGCGGAAGTTTCCACCACTTCGTACCCTGCCCTTTTTACCCGTTCAACTATTTCGGCAGTGACCGTTTTTGCATCGGTCAAGGCCGGGTCATAGATTATCGTCACTTTTTCGCCGGCGAAATTAACCACCGCATCCGTGACGCCGTGGGCTTTTTTCGAATTACGTTCCACTGCCGCGGCGCAATTGGCGCAGGTCATACCGATAACGGGAAATGTTAATTGATTTTCCCCGGGCATTATTCCACCGGAGGGTAGTCGATATCTTCCAGCAGTTCCCGGATATCGTCCCAGGTAAGAGGGGCTTGCCATTCCACTGTTACTTTTTTCGAATCGATTTCGGCTTTCACGGAAGTAACGCCGGTCAGTTCTTTTAATTCCCTTTCGATGGTGCGGGTGCAGTGCCCGCAGTTTATGCTTGGAACACTAAAGGTTTTAGTCGGCATTTTAGCCTCCTTAGCGATTTCAATTAAATCGTGGAACGAATTTTAAATGAAATCGATTTTTTTGTCAATCAATGCAGCGATTCCAGGATTTGACATCAGGATGCCATTTTTTTATAATAAAATACTAACACACATACAAGGAGGAAAAATGCGAATAATATACAAAATAGGGGGATATTTTCTTTTGTTTCATTTGTTGCTAGGATTGTGGGGCTGCTCATTTTTCGGCTGCAAACCCGAAGTGACTATCAGGAAAGACTGGAGCTATGTCACTCCTGGCACTGTTCAGTTTGTCCAGGCGATACTAACCCCGGACGGCAAGATATTGACGTCGACTCGTAATGGCGATGTCTACACTATAAACAGCAGCGGCGCAGGAACCCGGTTGTACGAAGGGACAACCGTACCGCCCCAACCATTCATTGAAATCAATCCTACGGGCAATACATTCGGCGTGCTGGCCAATAACCAGTTTACCCTATATGACGCGGCAGGTAACCAACTGGGCGTCCAACCGGTGTCGCCGGGTTTTTTTAAACAAATCCCCAACAGCCAACTGGTTTATTCGCCCGAAGTGGAAGGCGACCCGGAAAATATGCACGTCAGCAAAATCCGTATACTAAACGCCGCGGGCTCAATAATATGGGCGTTCCCCGTGGACGGGCTCAAATTTTCCCGTTTGACTGCCGCACACATCATTTATTCTACGGGCCTGGAGTTGGTCAAAAGCACTTTCCAGGGAGGGTACGTGTGGAGCACCCCGGTAAAAGTGCGCAAGTTTGAAATATCGAAGAACGGTGACCAACTCATTGTCAACGACGCTGAAAACAGCGCCAAAGTGTACCATTACAAAGGCGCGATCCCAATCGAGACCGATTCATTGAAAGCGCCGGTATGGAACCTGGTTATGTCGCCGGGGGGCCAATACTCGGCGGCTTCATCGCAAACGAAACTCCACGTCTATATGGACGGCAAACGTCAAAGCCAAATCTCACTGCCTGTAGCTTATGCCGTCTCCCTGGACATTAACGACAAAGGTGAAACACTGGTAGGAGGGCAGGACAACGATTTTACTTCCCATGTATTGATGTATGACGCTTCAGGATACCTGCTGTGGGAAGAGAAATCGGTTACAGATAATAACGCCTGGCAGCCGGGAGTGCGATTTAATCCTGGGGGCGATTCATTCGTTATCCGCTTTAAAGACGGACTCAAATACTACACCATCACAGGGAGGCAATAACATGAGATACGAAACAATATACAAAAAGATACTTTTACTATGCTGCTGTTGGATTCTAACCCTCTTTGCCGGGGATTTCGCCCGGGCAGACGATCCGCATGGCTACGAACCGGCCAATACCCTCCCCTGGCCCCTGCTCAACCAGGTAAACAATGAACCGCGCCAGGCCGTATGGAGTTCCTTTGGCGAATACCAGTCTTATGGTGGGCCGAAGTGGTTTCATTCGGGTTTTGATATCCGTGGACTCTATAGAGACAGGGTTAGGGTTGTCGCCCCGGGAAACGTCTGGATGGTGGCCAATCTCAACCAATGCAACGAAGGGCCCACAGAAGGAAACGCCTGCCGGCTCTATGTTATTTCCCCGGACCACCGCTACATTTATTACTACAGTCACCTATTCCTGGGACCGGCCACGGATTATACTTCCACGGCGCGGGCCAAAATTGAGAATGCATCTACACAAGTCATGGGGGGCGTGAGTTACTCCATTAACCCGGGGACGGATGTGGCGGCCGGCGATACCCTGGCATATATAGCCAGATTCAGTTCTTATAGCGCCTGGGATCATCTTCATTTCGGGATTATCGACGCCAATGAGAATTATGATATGTTGAATCCATTTACTGCATTTGCGGATGTACCGATCGATGATGAGCCGCCCACCATCGCTTCCCTGGAATTTTACCAGGCGGGGACGCCGGAGACCACCTCGCCGGTTTTAAAATCCCCGTCCGGCGACTGTCATGTCGTCTCAGGAAACCTTGATATCGTTGCCGTAATGGAGGACGCTTTTTTCACCACCAATCCTGCGCCGCCTGGTATCACTGGAGGCGCGACCTCGCTGGGGATTTATGAGGCGCGTTATATCGTGCGCCGGACAAACACTGCCGTACCTGCAATTGATAAAGTTTGGTACCGCTTTGATCGGGCGCCCCTCACTTGCACAGGTGAA
>JAUPLE010000150.1 GCA_030837085.1 Acidobacteriota bacterium
AGCTTCTATCTTCATCTCTTTATCCTCTTTTACTAAATTTCTGGCAAAAACTTTTTCCCAGGACTTTTTGCAGGACCTGGTCAGTGCCTTCGATGATTTGCATCACCTTGGCATTGCGATATAAATGAGCAGCGGGATTCTCTTCATGGCATCCGGCAGCCCCCATAATTTGCACCGTATCGGCAGCCGCACGAGCAGCCGCACGCGAAGCAAAATACTTTGCCAATAACACCTTTTCAATGGCATCAGGCGAATGAGTATCCTCGGCCATGCAGGCGTTCAAACATAAAAGCCGCGCCGCTTCGAGGTCCGCCCCCATATCAGTAATAATCTGGCGAATAGCCCCATGGTCCATGATCTGGGCTTGGAATTGCCGGCGTTCCGATGCATAAGTTGCGCTGGTTTCCAGGCAGGCGCGCAAAAGCCCGGTTGATGACCAGGCCGTACTAATCCGTCCGAAATGCAAACCCAAAGGCGCCACATAAGGCAATACCAATCCCGGTTTCCCCACCAGATCCACCTGGTGGACCTCGCAGTTTTCAAACTCGATCTGCGAAAGATGGGCGCCCCGGAACCCCAACATATCTTTTAACGGTTTTATCGTTACACCCGGCGCTGTCGATCGAATGATCCCAGCCATGGATTTACCTTCGGGGTCTTTCCCGAACACCAGGAAAATATCGGCTGTAGCCGAGAGCGTGATCCATTTCTTGGTCCCGTTCAGCAGGAAGATATCTCCTGCTCCTTTCGAGGTAAAAGTAGTTTCAACTGCCTGGATATCGCTGCCCACTTTAGGTTCTGTCATGGCAAAGGAAGCGATAATTTCTCCTTTAGCCATAGGGTGCAGCCATTGATTTTTCTGTTCATCCGTTCCCCATTTGGCCAGCGTCATGGCCACCATTGTTTGAACCGTAAAAAGAGCGCACAGGGATGAACTGGCAGCGCCAAAAGCTTCGTTTAGAAGGCCGAAAGTGACCGTATCCCAACCTCCACCGCCGTATTCTTTGGGGATAATCCCACCCACGAAACCAGCCTCTCCGCATTGCTTCATCACTTCACGTGGTACACCTTGCTCTCTATCCCAGACCTTGTCAAATGGGATCACATGCTCTTTTACAAAAGCACAAAAACCACGGTAAAGGTTCTTCTGTTCTTCTGTCAATAACCGGTGATTAAGCACTTTTTCCCTCTTTCTTTTTCTGTACAAATTGACTGGCGGCATTAACCGACTTAAAGTTTTGCATATCCAGGTCATCCATGGTAACTTTGATACTAAAACTTTTTTCCAGGAACGTCATCAATTCGATGGCAAAGAGGGAGTTGACAATCCCAGCCTCGAAGATGTCGAAATCATCATCCAGCGAAGGTATACTTATATTCTCCAAGATGTATTTACGGATAATCTCTTGCGCTAATGCCGCATTTGAATTTTCTGATCTCATGGTTACTCCTATAAATGCACAATTTTAATCCAATTATTCAGATCTCAGGTTATCTTCAAACCGGACTAGTTTTTGCTGCTTTTACTGCCTGGCATTGAACTAAAAAATAATGGAATATTGTAAATAAGAATTATAAATCGTATGTGAAAGTATGTCAAGTCAAATCCATGAAACTTCCCCATTTTTTTTCATGTTGACTTTATTAACCGAATGGGTATATTCAAGTAGTCAATTTTCATTCCTCGAGAAGTTCTGAAATATCTACCATGACATAGTCCGGGCGATAATCCTTACATTGGTTTAAAACATCATCCTTGGTTGCAGCGCCCGACAAAACCAGGCAAGTTCGAGTTCCGACAGCATACCCGCCGTAAATATCCTGTTCCAGTTTATCTCCGACGGTCAACACGTTAATCGGTTTTAAACTCAACTGACCGATTGCCTGCTCAAACATGAATTTGCTCGGTTTACCGACTAGTTCCGCCTGACGATTCGTCACATATTCCAGGCCTTTGACTGTAAACCCCGGACCAATGGTATGACCGTCACCGGTTAACTTTATTTTTGCCAGGTTCGAGGCAATAAATATCTTCCCATTTTTAATTGCCTTTGCGGCAGCACAGATATTCTGATAATTCAATTCATAATCCAGGCCCACCACCACTGCCTCTGCTTCTTCGCTATCCCCGGTAACAGTAAATCCATTATTCGACAATTCCCTTTTAAACGAAGAGGTACCTATCAGAAAAACGTTCTTTTTACCGGGATATCGCTCCTTCAAATATAGGCCAGTCGCATAAGCTGAGGTCATGACCTCGTGTGCATCAATCTCAAAACCATGGCTACGCAACTTCCCGGTAATCTCTTCCCGGGTAAGGTCGGAAATATTCGAGAGAAAGACCAGTCTTTTTTTCGCTCTCTTTAAGGCAGCGATGGTTTTTAAGGCGGGGGGGATTAACGTATCCCCCCTGATTAAAACACCCTCGATATCGATAATAAAACCCTTAAAGATTTGATATACTTTCTTTATTTCTCCGGGAGCGCCACGCATATCTCCTCCTGGGAAACCACGTTTGCTTCCGGGATATACCGTTGGATCATCTGGTAGACAAGATATGCCTGGTAGATACGGCTAAGGACATCAGTATCCGAGGGGAGATGAGCATGGGCCGGGGATGATATCGCACCGCATTTAAGAAAGATAGGCGACCCCACCCGGATTAAATCCGGGACATCATAGGTACGGATAAAACCACCTGAACTTTTTGGCGTATCGGAATGGATATCAATAGGAATCGTAATGGCCTTTCGGCAAGAGGCCACCATTGGCAATTCGAGGTCCCCTACTACATTAACGGAGGTAGCGCCCATCTGTTGCAAAAGTTGCAACGAAAGTGGATTTCCATGACCACAGTG
The DNA here is from genome assembly GCA_030837085.1 of Acidobacteriota bacterium. Taxonomy (GTDB): domain Bacteria; phylum Acidobacteriota; class Aminicenantia; order UBA2199; family UBA2199; genus JAKAGC01. The sequence goes on from JAUPLE010000150.1 coordinate 2,859, forward strand.
CACGGATACCTTTAAGGCCAACCTGGATGGCAACAAGCCGGAAGTTTTCATCTTATTCAATAAGAACAATAATCCTTCGTCGTACACCAGAATGCCTCTAACGCCTAAGGAAACTGCCCGTTTCACATCTTCAACGGCATGAATGACATTTTCCATGCCTCTTAACCGGTAACTGATACGGGCGCCCTGTTCCGACCTGGCTGATGCACTAGTATCGTAAAAAGCCCTCGGGCCCACCGACAAAACCAATCCCATATTCTCACCAAGACAAATATTAACCATTTCCTTTATATCATCGTCTGTCAGGCGGAATATACCGCGTGTCTCGGTAAACCGATTGGGTTTGAATGAATATTGCTTAATGTACTTAAGCATGGTTCTCATAACATCCGGAGTCTGGGCGCTGGCGATCTCAATACCATACTGCCCTCCGGCAGAAAAACGCTTCCCGGAATCATCTATTTCATAACTATCCCCTCTGGGGAGACCAATCGATTCCAGGTAATCTCTCACATCTTTGCCAATTAATTCTTTATTCATAATAACCTCCTTTTTTGAACTCAAACCATGAGTCTCTATTTTTATTCATTTTTTTTATTTCTTTCCAAAATATTTTGATATTATCGACCCCAGAATACAGTGCATTTATTTGCTGGAATAAAAATTGGATACTTACGTTATTGTTCGTGATGCTTAGTTACATCATTAATAATTCCCTTGTCAGCCTAAATGCTGCATGATGGTTGCTGACCGCTGGGTGTATAATAATCAATATTAATTTTTGTTCATTCATCTTTACTACTTATTTCGAACAGTATTTTTAGCAAAACATTCCACCACAAGAAAGGTGTTCACCTGGAAGATGAAGCCGTCCCTTTCTCCTGGAATTTGAGAATGTGAAAGCCCTTTAGAACAAAATAGACGTACTGTCCAGCACAACATATGGTGTGGGTTTTGGGCATTGTTTTGTAAACGCCTATCTGGTAAGGATTCTTTGGATCCTTAACATTAAAGGCCGTCATTTTACCGTCACAGTTCCCGAAAAGATAGTGATCTTTGACACAAATCTCTTTAACTTCTTTAGACTCAAATAGAGTATGAATGAGTCGGGGAGATTCCCGGTCTGAAAGATTGAAAATCTTGATCCCAAACCCCACCGAACCTAAATACAAATAATCCTGTTCAACCTGGATATCCCAAACCCCTCTGGTTTCGGGAATTGTTTTGATTTTTCGAGGGGAAACGGGATTAGTGACATCAATAATTTCAAGCCCATTATCAACATCGGCAAGATATACGAAATTGTCGACAACATCAAGTCTTACGGTGTGTCCGCCCTCACCGAATTTCCCCACTTTAACAGGCTTTCGAGGATTACTGATATCCATTATCTCCAATCCGCTGTAATAGTTGGCTACATAAGCATAAGAACCCCTGACTTGAATTTCATTTGTCATCCCACCATCGTAACAACTTCCAAGAATTTCCGGGCGTTTCGGATCAGTCACATCTACAATTACCAGCCCTTTACCACTAGCCGAGGCATAGGCAAGGTTGTCTCTAACGACAATATGAAATACGGGCTGCCCAATCCGAACTTCTCCTACCTTTTCCGGACGGTCCGGTTTTTGAACATCTACGATCATTATTTTATCGTTATCTGTCAGATAAGCATAATGGCCGTCAACATAAACAGCATAAAATAGACTGGATTTGAATTTACCGATTCGATAGAGTGGGTCATTCGTCTCGGAGCTGCATGAAAAAATGGTATATCCCAACAAAGCCAGTAAAATTACCAATATAGAAATATTTTTTATCATTATCTATCCTCCATTTACTTAATGGTATTTATTAGTTTGATCTCACTGTATTTTAAAAAAATGTAAATACCAATAGTCGATGAAACCTCGTTTCTATTATATATTGACATAATAGCTCCCTATGTCAACTCCAGGTAAAACATTTTGTTTATTCGAATTTCAGCACATCCACGGGATTGGTTTGCGCAGCTTTTACTGTTTGCGCAATAACGGTTAATACCGCAATGGTCAGCGCAACTAAACCTGCCATGACAAACATCCACCAACCAATACTGATCCTGTAAGCATAAATCCGCAGCAAGCGATTCATGCCAAACCAGGCAACAGGCCAGGCAAAAAGATTTGCCCACAATACCCAGCGGGCAAAGCGGCTAGTAAGCAGCATCGTAATCCTGGAAACAGACGCGCCCAGAAGTTTACGGATACCGATCTGCTTTGTTTGTTGCCGAACCATGAAAGAGGACAAACCGAAAAGTCCAAGGCAAGATACCAATATCGCAAGAAATGTAAAAACTTGTAAAACGGTGCCGATCTTTCTTTCCACATTATAGAAATTGCTGATGGACTCATCCAGGAATTGATATGCAAAGGGATATTCCTGGCCAACGAATTCTTTCCATTTATTTTTTAAAAAATCAATCGTTCCAGAGACCTTTCCAGGCATGATCTTAACGCATATCTCCGAAGGGGAGTTCGCAATTTTTAATACCAACGGTGGTATGCGATTGTGAAGGGATCCCTGATGAAAATCCCTTACTACACCGATTATCACTCCCTTGTTCCCCCTAAAAGAGAGCCATTTTCCCACAGGCGACTGAAGCCCCATGACCACTGCTGCGGTTTCATTCACCACATAATTAGAGATATCAGTTGAGAGGTCCGCTGAAAAGAATCTTCCGCTGGACATCTTCATATCAAAAAATTTCATAAAATCATAGTCGACATTAAAGGGATGCAATACTACTGTATCTTCGGTATTTTTCCCTTCCCATTGGACATTAATCTCGTCGGATGAAAAGTGTATTGGCGACCATGACCCGGTCACGGCGAGGATATCGGGATTCCGCAGCAATTCATTCTTAACAAGTTCAAAGTTTGTCCTGAATTTTCCCTGGGCCGGATAATAGACCACATTGTTATTATCGAATCCCAGGTCTTTACTGCTAATATAATTAAGCTGGCTGAATACAACTATGATGCTGATAATTAAAATGATTGCTATAGTGAATTGGAATATCACCAGTATCCTTTGCAGGTAGGGTTTGCGGCGCATCTTCTTACCCACCATTCCCTTCAATACCTGCGCCGGTTGAAAAGATGAAAGGAAAAGTGCAGGATAACCGCCAGAAACGATGCCTGTGAAAACAATGATCCCAATGATGCCCAGGACGATGGAAATGTTTTCGGAAAGATCCAGGGTAAATGTGATCTCTTTCGCCGATAGTTGATTAAAGGCAGGAAGAAATAGGAAAACCAGGAAAATTGCAATCAAAAACGCAAAAAGCGCTAAAACAATCGATTCACCAAAAAACTGCTTAATTAAATCCTTTTTTGTGGCCCCAACCACCTTGCGCATGCCCACCTCTTTGGCACGGTTTCCAGAAAGTGCTATTGCCAGGTTTACCGAATTGATGCAGGCAACCAGTAAAATCCATAGAGCTAACAGCGAGAAAATATATATATATAAAATATTACCCTTTCGAACGTTATCTTCATCATCCCTGTAATTGGAATAAAGATGGACCCGTTCCAGGGGCTGGAAAAACACTCTAATGTTTTTCTTTACGGGGAGATAGTCCTTAGCCAGATCAGTGATTTTTTTCGACAATGCATCGGGGAAACTGTTCTCGCGAAGTTGAACATAGGTTACGAATCGGAATTGGCCCCAATCTTTCAAATTCAAACTCCAGAATGATTCCATATTAATGATGGGAAATATGCAATCAAACTGCATATGGGAATTATAGGGTATATCTTTCATAACACCTGTCACCTTAAAATCCACACTTGCGATCTTAATTATTTTGCCGATGGGGTCTTCGCCATCGCTAAAATACTTTTTGGCCATTTTTTCCGTTAACACCACCGAGTACCGGTCTATTAAAGCAGTTTTAGGATCGCCTTTTAGAAGAGGAAATGAAAACACTTCAAAAAACGATTCATCAGCAGTACCCAATCGATCGTTTGTAAAAAATTTTTCACCATTTTGAACCAACCATCCGTCAAAACTCTGGAATCTAGGTGAATAAACCACTTCGGGAAACATTTCTTCCAGTACAGGGCCAAGGCCATTGGGTGTTTTGGCATAATCGAAAGAACCGTGCTCAGTGCTTAACTGCCCAATAAGTCGATATATGTTTTTCCCATTTACATGGAATTTATCATAGTTTAATTCGTCCCGAACCCATAATAGGATTATAATACAGCAGGCAATCCCTATGGCGAGGCCCAAAATATTGATTAATGAATAGATTTTGCGTCTCACTATGTTTCTAATTGCAACTTTTAAATAATTTCTAAGCATGTAAATCCTCCTTTTTTGTTTTTTTCGACTCTTCTGATAAAGGTAGAGTATACCTGATTTAATAAATATTGTCAAATTCTTCTTTGAAATCCTCCATCCCAGGAATTTTGAAACTTTCTAACGGCTCCAATTCACGATCCTAATGATCAAGAGCATTCTTCATTCTCCCGGTCATCCAAAATTTTCCTGATTATCCTAGCATTCTTTTCCACCGCACCAGGGTCCAGCATTGCCTGGTGTCTTCCATATCCCCTGTGGACTCGATAATCCCGGTTAGTTATTTTTCGCCAGCAATTGATATCCCGTCCTGGATTCCAATTATCAGTATCTTCTCCGGAAGTGATCAAATGCACATTGGCATTAATCACCTCCAATTTCTCTAACCCCAGGTAATATTCCAAATATTTTCCCGATTTTTTCAATATTCTTTCCCTTAGAAAAGCAGCACCTACTTTTTCAAGATATTCATCGATCTCTTTAGATAAAAGCGCCTTGTACCTATCCTTGTCGAATCCTTTATAATAGGTTTTCCTGTCTTCCACATAATAACAATCGGCAAATATCACAGTCGATACTTCATAACCGCGGTCTTCAAGGGCTTTCGTTACTTCAAAGCATAGCAACCCCGCAATTGAATGACCAAACATAATATAAGGGCTGTCCGGTTGAATATCTGTGATCAAATCAACATACCGGTCTATGCGATCATCAGTTTCTATAAAACTTAACGCATAAAACGAGTAATCATTAAAAAAAGATGCCAGGCCGGTATAATAGACTCCATAGCCGATTTGAGGGGGAAAGCAGAAAATATTATTCTTTGCCGCCCGGTTCAGTAATGCCACCGGCTTCTCTATAAAATTCTTTGCTCTTATAGAATCCGAGACCCCCATTATAGTGGGATTGTTAAATAATTGATTGATTGGTATCTCGATTCCCAATTCTCTATGGATTTTAGAGTTCAATATCATCAATTTCAAGGAATTCCCCCCTATTTCAAAGAAATTACTATTAATACTTAGTTTTTTTTCTTGTTTTCCCAGGACTTCAATGCATAATTGGGTTGTTCTTTCCTCGATCTCATCACGCGGTGCCAAATACTGGTGAGCAGGTTCCGATAATTTGGGATCCGGTAAGGATTTCCGGTCAACTTTCCCACTGGGGGTCAGTGGTATTCTATCGATTGATACAAAATGGTGTGGAACCATGTAAATCGGCAATCTGCCGGTTAAGTAAGCACTTAATGCAGATTTCTCTATTGCGGTATCAGAAACGATATAGGCACACAAAAAGGCATTGCTGTCTTCTCCTTTTTTCAAAACGACGGCTTCTTTTATGTTTTCATATGTTAAAAGCTGATTTTCTATTTCTTGCAATTCGATCCTGAATCCCCGAATTTTAACCTGGTGATCTGTTCGTCCCAGGAATTCGATATTTCCATCTGTCAACCATCTGGCTAAATCGCCGGTTTTGTAGAGACGCGACAGGTGACGGGTAAGGGGCGATGAAATGAATTTCTCTGCGGTTAATTCCGGTCGATTTAAATATCCCCGGGCCACCCCTCGTCCGGCAATACACAATTCTCCAGGTATTCCTAACGGCTGTACACGATTATATTTATCAAGTATAAAAAGATTCAAATTCCGAATCGGTTTTCCAATTGGAATACTTCCTGTCCAATCCCATCCGGATATTGAATATTTACTTGAATATACTGTTGCTTCCGTTGGGCCGTATAGATTCTCCAATTCGGCACCTATACTAAAGCCCCTGAGTTTTTCGAGATACCCCGGCAGCAGAACTTCTCCTGCGAGAAAAACATATCTCAGGCTTGCCAGTTGCTTCCTATTCTCTTTGGTTAAATGCTCTAAAAACGCATTAAACATGGAAGGCACAAAGTTGATGTAGTTGATAAAATTTCGCTCAATCGAGTTCAATATCACCCGGGGATCCTTTTCACCGCCCTTTTCCAATATTACCACTTTTCCTCCCCCCAAATACCATCCGAATAATTCTGTTACCGATACATCGAAGATATAAGAGGTTTTTAACAAATAGGTATCCGACACCCCTAACGGATATTCTTTTTGCAGCGAAAATAATAAGTTTACTACGGAAGTATGCTCAATCATCGCCCCCTTCGGCCTTCCCGTAGAACCAGAAGTGTAGATGAGGTAAGCAAGGTGACTTGAATGATTGATGAATGATGAATGATGAAAAGGCTCCCCAGGCTCAGTCATTAACAATTCACAATTAACAATTGACAATTGACAATTAGCCATTTTTTTCTTTTCATAATCAGTTAATAAAATCTTTGCGCCACTGTCTTTCAACATATAATCGATTCTTTCCTGGGGATATTCGGGATCAATGGGCAAATAGGCGCCTCCAAATTTTAATATTCCAATTATACCTGTTATCATTTCAGTGGAAGGTTTCATCATAATTCCAACAAAAGGGGGGGTCTCGGAGTTCCTCCCATTGTGTTGTAACACCTGGGCCAATAGGTTTGACTTTTTATTTAATTCTCTGTAAGTTATATGTAGGAACGATTCATGATTCGCGATTAGGGATGGACCTGCAACGGCAATATTGTCCGGGATTTTAGCCACCTGTTCTTCGAATAATTGGTGAATTGTCTTTTCTTTGGGGTACGTCATTTCGGAATCGTTAAAATCATACAATATCCGGTTTTTTTCTTCTTCTGTTATGATTTCTATTTGTGCTATTTTCTTATCTTTGTTTTCAATGATCGAAGATACTATTATTTTGAAAAATTCAATAAATTTTAAGATGGTTTCTTCTTTAAACAGTTTCGTGCAATATTCGAGTGCAAAAAATAAGTAATTTTTACTTCCCACTCCATTCCAGGTTATATCAAATCGAGACAAGGGTTTCGTATAATTAGAGGCGCCGGCGCCGGTCCGGTGTGTTTCATTTTCTGCGGAGCTTGCCCTGGTATTTACATTCGAATCGATATCCTGCCAGGCAAACATCACATCAAACAGCGGATTGCGAGCGACATCTCTTCTTACGCTCAATTTTTCTACCAGGTCTTCAAATTGGTAATCCTGGTTTTCAAAGGCTTCCAGGCTCCGTTGGTTTACTTCTTGTAAAAAAGCCTTGAATGTTTTTTCACGGGAAGGATAATTTCTAAGGGCCAGGGTGTTGACAAACATACCGATTATACCTTCTAAATCGGCATGCCTCCGACCGGCTGTCGGAGTTCCTATAATAATATCATCCTGACCGCTGAGCTTGGTCATCAAAATATATAAAAGGGAAAGCAGCATTGTATATAGTGTGACGCCATTTTCAACAGCCATATTCATTAACGCCTGCGACTTTTCGGCGGGAATCTTGAAAAAGCGCCTACTACCCTCAAGGCTCTGAATATGGGGCCTGGGAAAATCTGTAGGCAGTTCAAGCACCGGTATCTCCCCGGCTAGTTCCTTTAACCAATAGCCTTCCTGTTTCTTCCTTGCTTCTCTTTGCTCCTCACTGTTCTGCCATTCGGCGTAATCCTTATACTGGATTCTTAGCTTGGGTAACCCGTGATTATAACCTTGAGCATAACTATACATATAGGTAAATTCCCTTACCAGTATATTGATAGAAGTGCCGTCGCAAATGATGTGATGCATATCTATCCCCAATATTAGTTCTCCGATCCCCGTTTCTATAATCCCGACTCTCAGCAGCGGCGTCTGCGACAGATCAAAAGGCCGGACGAAATCATCGACTTTATTATAGTATTCGATCTTAAAATCTACCTCCCGGTGGATTTTTTGGACCGGTTTATCTGCTGCAATATAAAAAGATGTTCTTAAGGATTCATGCCTTTCGATCAATCGTTTAAAAGTGCTCTCTAATCTATTCACATCGATTCCCGTATCTGCTTCCTTATTGAGGTTTTTACCTAGTTTTTTAAATTCGGTAATATTGTAAACCGTACTGTTTAAATTCATTTGCTGGAGAAAATACATTCTCATCTGGGCTGAGGATAATTCATAATAGTCCTTTTCAATTGCGGGGGGGATGGAGACATATTTTTGTTTTTGGACGTTCTTTTGGAAAAATTCGATAATTCCCTGTTTTTTTTCTTTTAATTCACTTATTAGAGAGGGGGTTAGTTTTCCTTCGGGGGCCTGTACCTTTAATTTATCATCTACCACATCGATTTGAATATGCAACTCGTCCAGTTTTGTTAAAAATTGGGATATACTCATATTGTTATTTCCTCCATTTTTTGATGTGAGTCTATTTTTTTATTATCTTCCCAGCTAACTATTTTTATTAAGGAGGCGATGTTCTTTATAGTGGGGGTTTTGAAAAGTTCAATTAAGGAGATGTGCACGTTAAAATTTTTCTGTATCTTCGCCGTCAATATAGTTGCCTTTAGTGAATGCCCTCCTAGCTGGAAAAAATTAGAATTTATACCGATTATATCCTTCTCTATTCCCAGCAATTCCGCCCAGATTTCTACCAGTTTCTCTTCTACTTTGTCCCGCGGCGGTTCATATTCCCGATCTACCTCCATTTTGGGCTCGGGTAATGCTTTTCGGTCAAGTTTTCCATTGGGAGTTAACGGTATTTTCTCCACAGGCACAAAATAGGAGGGAATCATATAATCCGGTAAACTCTTCGCTAAATATTCCCGCAAATCCGAAACCTCCAATTCCGTTTCCGGTATGATATAGGCGCATAGATACTTGTCTCCTTTGTCATCTATCCGGCATATTGTAACCGCCGCTTTTACACCGTGATGCTCTGCTAATCGCTTATCGATCTCTCCCAGTTCGATTCGGAAGCCCCTGATTTTAATCTGTTGATCGATTCGACCTAGGAATTCGATATTCCCATCCGGAAGTCGGCAAACCAGGTCACCGGTACGATATAACTTTGAATGATGAATGATGAATGATGAATGATGAAAATCGATAAACTTTTCCGCGGTTAATTCCGGTTTATTCAAATAACCCAGGGCTATGCCGTCTCCGCCGACCAGTAGTTCGCCCGGTACCCCAACCGGCTGTAAATGATCATATTTATCTACAATGAATGCGTAGGAATTACCGATAGGTTTCCCAATGGGAATCCGCAAGTCATAATTTTTATCTACTCGGAACGTAGTGGAAAATGTGGTGTTCTCCGTTGGACCGTAGCATTGGACGATTTTTAAATGAGGATACGTATTATGCAGTTTGTTGACGGCCCCGGGTTTCACTAAATCTCCTCCGACTAAGAAATAACGAAGTCTGGAAAATAGCTCAATCTCCTGCTCTGCCATTTGATTAAATAATTGAGGGATTAAATGCAGGATCGATATGTCATATTTTAATAACACTTCTTTCAACATTTCAGGATTTAAGATAATCTCTTTCGATACCAACAATAACGTAAAGCTATTTAGCAAGGGGCTCCATATTTCAAAAGTGCTTATATCGAAGGCGGCAGAGCCTGTCGGCAGTAATCGATCTTGCATTGAATACTGAATATAACCGGCATTTTTCACTAATCGTACTACATTCCGGTGCTCAACCATCACTCCTTTAGGCCTACCGGTAGACCCGGAAGTGTAGATGATATAAGCGATATTTGAAGCATTTAAATTCGAAGCACGAATATCGAAATCCGAAACAAATTCAAAATCCAAATGTTCAAAATCCAAAATCATCAAATCTTCAAAGTCTTTGTTTTGGTCATTTATTTTTTGGCCATCAGGATTTGTTTCGAATTTCGAATTTCGAATTTCGGATTTTTTTATTAAGATGCTAGCTCCACTATCTTTTAACATATAATCGATCCTATCTTGTGGATATTCCGGCTCAATGGGCAAATATGCGCCGCCGGATTTTAATATCCCCATTATTCCAACAATCATTTCAACAGACCGTTCCAAAATAATTCCGACAATAGTATCGAGTCCCACTCCTTTTGTTTGTAACACATGAGCCAATCGATTGGATTTTTCATCCAATTCTCGGTAAGACAATTGGATATTCACTCCCGCTAAGGATGGGCCGATAAGGGCTATATTATTAGGCGTCTCCCCTACCTGTTCCTCAAACAATTGATGGATAGTTTTATTGTTCGGATATTTGAGCTCCGTATTATTAAACTCATATAAAATTCGGTTTTTCTCTTCTTCGGTGATAATATCCAATTCCGACAACTTCTTTTCCCAGTCTTCCGATAAAGAATCCAAAATTCTCTTAAAATAAGAAATAAATCGATCAATGGTTTCCGATTTAAACAATCGGGTGCAGTATTCGATATTGAAGAGACATTCATTTCCACGGTCTACAGCGGTTAATGCTAAATCGAATTTCGAGGTTCCTTCTCGATGGATGTAGTGATATTGGTCCTTTTCTTGGGGGCCAGGGATGTAATCATTATTCTCTTCCTTATATAATAAGTTAAAAACAACGTTGAATACCGGATTTCGACCGGTATCCCTGGTTACCGATAGCTTGTCAACCAGTTCTTCGAACTGGTATTCCTGGTTCTCATACGCCTTCAAGGTACGTTCTTTGAGTTCCGTTAAAAATTCGCTAAATCTCTTTTCTCCGCAGGGGGTATTCCTCATGGCCAGGGTATTGACAAACATCCCGATTATTTTTTCTAAATCCGCATGTCTCCTGGCTGCAATCGGCATTCCTACGACAATATCTTCCTGGCCGCTCAGCCGGGAAAGTAAAATTGTAAATACCGATAAAATACACATATACACGGTGGCGCCTGTTTGTTTTACCAACTCTTTTAATATCCGATTTTCTTCGACTGTTAATAAAAAATCCACCTGGTTGCCTGCAAAACTCTGGATTATTGGCCTGGGGTAATCGGTTGGGAGATTAAGAATCGGGACTTCATCGGCAAACATCTCCAACCAATAACGCTCCTGTTCTTTTGTTACTAATTTCTGTTGTTCACTGTTCTGCCACTCTGAATAATCTTTATATTGGAGCCGCAGGGGAGGTAATTCCTCTCCCGAATACAACGCCATAAATTCTTTTTCCAATATACTTTGCGATATCCCATCTGTGATAATGTGATGCATATCGATCAGGAGAATTTGACGGGTGGATTCAACGGTTAAAAGTTCAACTCTTAAAAGAGGTGCCTTACTAAGATTGAAAGGCACGACAAAATTCGAAATAATATGCTTAATTTCTACCTCTGATGCATTGGAATAACGGATCGAAAAAGTAACCTCTTTAGTTATTTTCTGAACCGGTTCTTCATTTGCCGTTATAAAGCACGTTCTCAAGCTTTCATGCCTCTTTATCAACTCTTTAAACACGGATTCCAATTTCTCTTTTTCTATATGTTCTCGGAAGGCAATAACATAGGGCATATTATAACCGATATTATCCGCCACCAATTGCTGTAAAATATATAACCGTTTCTGTGCCTGGGAGAGTACATAATATTCTTTATCTTCGCTGGAATTTATTCCTTCATATTTTACCACCAACGATCCTTCTATATAATTAGACAACTGCTTTATGCTCTGCCGTTTGAAAATCTCTATCAGCGGTACTTTAACTTTTAATTCCTTATGTATTTTTGCTGCAAGAATCGTTGCTTTTAACGAATGCCCCCCCAATTCGATAAAATCAGTATTTACACCGATGACTTGCGTATCGATCTCCAATATTTCCGACCAGATTTCCACCAATTTTCTTTCCAGGTGGTTTGATGGTGGGACATATGACTCGGTGACTGCTATCTCCGGCTCAGGCAGCGCCGACCTTATTAATTTTCCATGGCCGCTTAGGGGAAGTCGCTCGATCCAGGTAAAGTACGAAGGTATCATATAATCCGGTAAACTCCTGGAAAGTATTTTTTTTATTTCACTATTTACTATTTCATCCGTTTCCTCTTCTCCCACCAGGTAGGCGCAAAGATAAGTTTCACCGGATGAATCTTCACGGTCGATAACGACAGCTTCCTTTATACCGTCGATTTTTACCAATTGATTAGCGATTTCCACCGGTTCGATGCGAAATCCCCTTATTTTTACCTGGGTATCGATCCTACCCAAAAATTCGACATTTCCAGACGGTAGCCAACGGGTCAAATCGCCGGTTCTATAAACGTTAGTACCGCGATTAAATGGGTTGAGAATAAATTTTTCCGCCGTTAACGCCACATTATTTATATAACCCCTGGCCAAACCGTCGCCGCTGACCCATAATTCACCGGCTACCCCCAGGGGATTTATCTGGCCATATTTATTAACAATATAGCACTGGGCATTGTAAACTGGCCCCCCCACAGTTCCATTACTTTCATAGGAACATTTTTCCGCCAGGGCATCGACGGTTACTTCTGTAGGTCCATATTGATTGTAAAGCGCATATGCGTTATCTAAAATTTCATTTTTTATCGTACTCTTTAACTTTTCCGCACCGGAAATCACATACTTCAAACTTTCTATTTTTTCTTTTCCGCATAATACCTCTCTTATCACCGATTGAACAAAATTAATCAAATTAATGAAATGACTGATGATATAATCTCTTAAGAATTCGATATCATAAAAATACTCCTTCCGTATGACATGGAGGGTGACACCGTGAAGTAAGGAACCAAAAATTTGATTGATGCTGGCGTCGAATGTATATTCGAACATTTGAAGCAGTTGAAATCCCGGTTTCATATGGTATTGCCCCGCAAACCATTTCACAATATTGATAACACTCCGATTTTGAATCATTACGCCTTTAGGTTTACCGGTGGAACCCGACGTGTAAATGACATACGCCAGATCCGTGGGTATATTTTTACACTCCGGGTTAGCGCAGGGATTTTCATATGAAGCAGGGGAATTTAAATTGATCACCTGGTACCGGTTCGCAAACTTCTCAATAAACTTTTCCTGGGTCAGTAAAATATTAACGCTGGCATTGTCCAGCATATAGGTTATCCTATCTTCAGGGGCCTCGGGATTTACGGGAAGATAAGCACTACCAGATTTCAATATCCCGCAAATTCCCACCACCATCTCAGCAGATCGCTGTACCATCAAACTGACCAGGGTATCAGGTTTTACACCTTTACTTCTCAATAACCATCCCAATTGGTTGGCTTGTTGGTTAAGTTTTCTATAAGAAATCTGATGGTCCTCAAAAACTAACGCGATGGTTCCGGGTGATTTCTCAACCTGCGCCTCAAATATTTCAATAATCGTTTTATCTTTTAGATAGTCTGCTTGCGATGAATTGAACTGGTACAACAGTCTATTCTTCTCTGTTTCCGATAAGATATCAATATCCGAAATCTTCCGGTCTAAGTTATCCCGCAACGCCCTTATTAGCTTTTTAAAGTAGTAGATAAACCGGTCGATGGTTTCCGGCTTAAATAATTCAGAACAATAGATGAGATCAAAAAAAATAGTTTCACCGACCTCGACGCCTAGAAAAGCCATATCAAACCGGCTTACTCTTTTTCGATGAGCATAACTATATGTTTCCGAATCCCGGGCATCATCAGCCTCCGTGTCCGTATCCTCCGATATATTCCCGGTATAGTTATCGCCGTTCAGCAAGTTCAGCATGACATCAAATAATGGATTTCGGCTGGTATCCCTATGTCTATATACATTTTCCACCAGGTCCTCAAAGGGATATTCCTGGTTCTCAAAGGCCTCCAATAATTTGATTCTCACTTCATTTAAAAATTCTCTAAAGGTTTTATTACCACCAGGATAGTTCCGAAGCGCAAGGGTATTAATGAACATCCCAATCGTCTGCTCTAGGTCATCATGCTTTCGACCGCCGATGGGAACTCCTATAATAATTTCTTCCTGGCAGCTAACTTTCGACAAAAGGATATAATATACCGCCAATAATACCATGAATACAGTTTTACCTTCTTCACGAGCAACTCCACTTAACGTCCGCCCTTCTCTCTTTGACAGCCAGAAACTAACGGTATTACCTTCAAAACTCTGGGCCGACGGCCTGGTAAAATCAGTGGGGAGATTTAGCACCGGCACTTCTCCCTCGAACTCTTGTAACCAATAAATCCCCTGTTTCTTTACGGCCGATTGTTGAGTCTCACCGTTTTGCCAGGCGGAAAAGTCTTTATATTGAAGCCTGGGGGGCGGTAATTCCTCGCCATTATATAAAGCCATAAATTCCCTGGCCAACACGTTTTGTGAATTCTCATCCGTGATAATATGGTGCATATCTAAAAGAAGTATATGACGGGAGCCTTCAACTCTGACTATCCCAACCCTCAACAAGGGAGCACAGCTTAAATCGAATACCCGGGTAAAACCCCTGATCACGCTGTTCAACTGATCCTCTACTGTGTCATAATAATCGATGGCAAAATCAACTTCCTTGCGTATTCTTTGTACCGGCTGTCCTGAGATTATTTCAAATGAAGTTCTCAAACTTTCATGCCTTGCTATAAGTGCCTTAAATGTGGCTTCTAATTTGTCTTTAATAAAAGTTTCTTCAAAAGGTAGTATATAGAGCATATTATAAGCAGTACTGTTCTCCTCCATTTGCTGGACAATAAAGAGCCGTTTTTGTGCAGATGATAGCGGATAGAACTCTTTTTCTTCTGCTGGTTCAATGGATTTATATCTATCCATTTTCGCACTTTTCACATATTCTGCCAACCTTTTTACTGTCGGGAATTTAAAAATCTCGGCCAGGGGTATTTTTACATTCAAGCTTTTATGAATTTTCGCAGCCATCCTGGTGGCATTTAATGAATGACCACCTAACTCAAAAAAATCGGAATTGATGCTGATTTTTTCCTTATCCAATCCAAGTAATTCCGACCATATCTCTACCACCAATTCTTCGGTTTTATCGCCGGGGGCCACATACATTTCCTCCGGAACGCCCAATTGTGGCTCCGGGAAAGCCTTGCGGTTTATTTTTCCATTTTCGGTAAGTGGCAACTTATCCAATCTGACAAAAAAGGCCGGCACCATGTAATCCGGCAATATCTCAGCCAAGTACTCACTCAATTCAGTGGAGGAAAACACCCTATCCGACACATAATAGGCACAGAGGTATCGATCGCCCCTGGGTTCCCCCCAGACCAACACCACTGCTGCCTCGATATCGGTATGCATCAGCAGTTGGCTCTCAATTTCTCCCAATTCGATACGAAAACCACGGATCTTTACCTGGTTGTCCTGTCGTCCTAAAAATTCCATATTCCCATCCGGGAACCATCGTGCCAGGTCCCCGGTTCGATACATTTTTTCACCCGGTTCAAAGGGATTATCGATAAATTTTTTGGCGGTTAACACTTCATCATTGATATAGCCAGAAGCCAGGCATTCACCTCCGATATAAAGGTCCCCCGATACGCCGATGGGACAGGGGTTAAGGACGGAGTTAAGGATATAGTATTTTGCATTCCAGATGGGTTTGCCGTATGGGATACTATTCCACTCGGGGGCTACCTGCTCAACAGGATAATAATTTGACCAGATGGTGGCCTCGGTAGCGCCTCCCAGACTAATAACCCTTACTCCCTCAAAGGCTTCCTTTAAAATATCGGGAATTGTCACCGGTATCCAGTCACCACTCAAAAAAACAAGCCTTAATTTGCTCTTATTGCCGCAATACCTGTTCTTTTTCAAATCATCTAAGTAAGGCACCAGCATTTGCAGGGCGGCGGGCGCCGAATCCCAGAATGTGATGCCCTCTTCATAAATAATATCCAATATACGATCCGGTAATTTTAAATCATCGCTGCCCACTATCCGCATCGATGCCCCGGAAGCCAATATTCCAAAAATATCATATACAGACAAATCAAAACTCAGCGAAACCACAAACAGCAGTTTATCCGGGTCAGCCACCTCAAAGGTCATGTTCACCCACTCGATTATGTTGATGACAGGTCGATGCTTTTCCACTACACCTTTGGGTGTACCTGTGGTACCGGATGTAAAAATGACATAGGCGATATCGGATGCAGCGGCTGTGGGCGCCGGATTTTCCGCCGGGCCGGAGTCTACTTCTCCTTTAGGAATACATATTTTATCATTGAACAGGCCCACCAATACGGTTGCTTCATTAACTTCATCCAGGCAAAATATGTGTTTTAACGCAGGCAATTCCTTACTTACCCTGTGAATCTTACTTAACTGTGTGTGATTGGTTAACAGGCATTCCACATTTAATGAAGCTAAACAGGTAATCAGTCGCGCCTCTGGCAAATAGGTCTCCAGGGGAACATAAGCTCCGCCGGATTTTAAGATAGCCATTACACCAATAATCATTTCCAGTGAACGTTCGATGGTAATGGCCACGAAACCATTGGGTCTAACACCTTTCTTTCTCAATTGATAGGCCAGTTTATTGGCTCTCTGGTTTAGGTCTTTATAGCTCAATATTTTTCCATCAAAGGTCACAGCAATGTTTGTGGGTGTTTTCTCTACCTGCTCCTCGAACAATTGATGCACGGTTTTGTCGCGGGAATACTCCGCCATTGTATTGTTAAAACTAAATAAGATATCCTCTCTTTCTTGCCTCGAGAGGATGTTGATACGCGCCACCTCTATGTCCACATTAAAAGCAGTTTGTTCTAATAAATTCATGAAATGAGTAATAATCCTTTCTATGGTAGGCATATTGTAAATTAAAGAGTTAAACTCTACCATTATTTCCATACCTTCATCCGTTCTACTGAAAATAAAGATCATTTTCAGATGAATATCACGGAGGTATTTTTTATCGTGGATATTATCCAATAAGACGGCAACATCAAATAAGGGGAAATCCTCGCCCTCGACTAAAGTCATATCCAACAAATGCAGCAGTCGTTCGATTGGATAATTCTGGTGTTTGTTGGCGTCAAAAACAACTTTGCTGATCTGCATTAATATATCTTTAAAGCTTGCTGCGGTCTTAACTTCAGTTCGCAAAGGAAGCAGCGTATTAATAAATTGAACGTCAACTTCCTGCTTATAAATCGAAGTTCCCACCGTGATATCATCGTTGTGGGTGTACTTATTCAGAAGTATTACCAATGCGGTGGCCATGACGATAAACATCCGGGCATCAGAATTATTGCTAATTTTTGCTAACCTTGCCGAGAGTTCGCCGGGAAACATGGATCCCAGGTTCTTCATACTGCGGTCATGTTTTGCTCTTTTGTTATTGTCACAGGGGAAGAAACTCCTAGGGAGGTTCCCCGATAATTTATCCAGCCAATAATTCTCTTCTTCGATACTCTGAGAAGCGGCGATTGCCAATTCATGAGAAAGCTTTTCCTCTTTCATAACATTAATCTCCTTTGAATAATTTACTCAATTTTAAAATTCCCAGGCTCCATCATCCTCAAGTATACTTTTTGTCGGGAATTTTCTTTTCACACGTATATTTTCGTCGATATATTTTCCAATGTCTTTAAACTCAACCAAAGGCGGGACTGCATTTTTATGGAGTTTCATCCAACGCTCATCCGCTTTGACAATATCCTGCAATGAATACGGATTGGGGAGATTTAGTTTCTTAATATGTTCGGTAAATCTCGCCATCCTGCGATACCTTTCTTCTCTTGTGGGTTCGCAATCCAGGTCTCTTTTTTGAAGGAGCAGCAAATGTCTTGCTTTCTCGGGAAAAACAAGATAGCTTTTTCCCACCCACTCAGCGGAACTTACCTGCCCACCCGAATAATACCAATATGGATTTGTTTCAGCCTGGTAAATGTAATTCTTTAGTTCTGTAACAATATCAAAAGAATAAACCTTTTGATGTCCCGGGAGTTCGCCCCGTAAAAGCTTTAGAAACAGTATTTCACCTTCGCCGATTATGAATTTGTCGATATACGGTGTCCTTTCAATAAAAAATTCCAGGACCACCGAATCGATAGCAAGTTGGTCGTCAAAAACGCCCCCACCCATTACTGTCTTGATATGGGGATATTTCTCCCTGGTGAGGTTAAAGACAAATAAAGACGCGGGGAGCGATCCCTTGAGTACAGAGAGGCACAATAACGCCGGTTTTTCTTCAGACAATATTTGAAGGATAAACATCCCCAGCCTGAAATAAAACTTATCTAGAATAAGCACTAGTTCCCGTGCCCGGGAATCATCGATATCTAAATAGAATGCCTGATAAAATAGTATTTTTACCAACTCGAGGTACTCTCCTTCATCTCTATAATGGATATGGGCCATCATATGATTGATTAAGACATCTTTTCCGATGTTATAAAAATTGCTTCTTTTATTTTGGGGGAAATATCTCTTCATGGTCTCAAAATATTCATCATATATTTCTTTGAACTCCTTTTCAACCTTTAAATCGAAGGTTTTGACATTATAGCCATGCTGAGCTAAGTAACTTTTGATGCAAGTTATTCCCAGGGTAGGGTTCAGTGGGATACAAAAAGGAAGTAATCCCTATAATATTTTCCCTTCCCAAATAACGTTATAGTTAGAATTTTTCTTTTTCATTTTTGCTTACACTCCTTATTTTAAGTTTAGAATTCAAAGGCAATATAATCTTCCAGGGCAAAACCATCTTTGCTGGCAAACAGGGAATGAGAAATTTTGATATCTTTCAACTTGATGTCTCTATTCCCTATTACATTCGTCATAATCTGCTTGAAATAGGTGATAATCTTTTCTATGGTCTCTTTTTTAAATAAACTTGTGCCATATTCCATTGAAAGAGTGATGTTTTTACCTATATTTGTCCCGGTCAGGGCCAGGTCGAACCTGGTTATTTTGACTTCATGGGGATAAAAACTCATTTCTAAATCAGGTGTCTTACCATCCGGTTCACCTTCCAATTGAAGTTCCATATCATTGAAAATATAAAAGAAATCAAAGAGGGGATTCCTTCGAGCATCCCTTTTAGTGATGACCTTCCGTACCAGTTCTTCAAACTGGAAGTCCTGGTTGTCAAATGCTTCCAATGCCTTCTTTTTTACTTCACTTAGAAACTCCCTAAATGTTTTATCCCCGGCCGGTTCATTGACCAACACCAGCATATTCTGAAATGTTCCAATTATTTGTTCCAGGTCAGGATGTGTCCGACCTGACGCCCCGGTGCCGATAATGATGGTTTCCTGGGCGCAGATCCTGGATAACCATATGTTACATATTGCCAGGATAACCATAAAAAGGGTGGCCCCTTCTTCCTGTGCTATTTTTTTTAACTGGCTCGTTTCTTCAACTCCTAATGCAAAATTGATAAGACTTCCCGCAAAGCTCTGTATCTCGGGTCTCTCAAAATCAATGGGTAGGTTCAACTCCGGTATCCCCCTGTTCAAAACCTCTATCCAGTACTCCTCCTGTTTTTTTATCGCATCGCTTCCTTTTTTACTGTTCTGCCATTCTGAAAAATCCTTATACTGGATAGGTAATACGGGTAGTTCTTTGTCCACATCTCTAACCAGATGCCAGAACTCTTTCAGCAAAACTCCCTGTGATAATCCGTCGGCAACGATGTGATGCATATCTACCATTAGTATATATTCGTCAACATCCATTTCAATTAACCCTACTCGCAACAAGGGGGCTTGAGAAAGGTCAAAGGGCCTTAGAAAATGGCCAAAAATTGTCTCTGGGGAATGCCTTTGGGGACGTTCCGAATGATATTCAATTGCAAATTCCACCTCTCGGTGTATTCTTTGGCAAGGTTCACCTTCTACCAGTAAAAATGAGGTTCTAAAACTTTCATGCCGTTCGATCAGTTTGTTGAAGATATCCTCAAATTTTTTCTTATCCGGTTTCATTTTAAGTACGGCCATATTCGGCAGGTTGAAACCTGTATTCTCTAAATCTAATTGCTGGAGTACATAAAATCTCTTTTGTGCTGAAGATAATGGATAATATTCCTTTGCTTCCACCGGCTCGATCGATGCAAATTTATGTTCCTTTGATGCTCTCATGAACTGCACTTGTTCCGCCAGTTCCCTTATATAGGGAGTTTTAAATAAATCCACCAAAGTTAATTTTACATCCAGTGTTTTATATATTTTCGAGACCAAGATCATTGCGTTTAAAGAGTTCCCACCGAGTTGAAAGAAGTTGGAATCTATACCGATCATATCTTTTTCTATTCCCAAAACTTCAGTCCATATCTCTACAAAACTTTCTTCCACCTTATTTCGAGGTCCAATATATGCTCCCTCTACCGTTTCGATTTGAGGCTCGGGAAGTGCTTTCCTGTCTATCTTCCCATTGGGAGTTACGGGAATGGCATCCAATGGAACAAAATAGGCTGGGATCATGTAATCCGGTAGTGTTTGTGACAGGTATTCTCTTAATTCTCTATGCTCGGGCATTCCACGGTTATTTTTCTCTAAAACGATATAGGCACACAGGTATTTATCGCCGTGACCATTCACCTTACATACCACCACCGCATCTTTGATATTCTTATTGATAATTAACCGGCGCTCTATTTCTTCCAATTCAATCCGGTTTCCCCTTATTTTAACCTGGTAGTCAAATCTTCCCAGGCATTCAATAGAACCATCCTCCCTAAAATAACCGATATCACCCGTTTGATATAATACGGCAAAATCGGGGTCCTTAATTTTATCAAGAAAGGGATTGGGAATAAAAGAAGCCTGTGTCTTTTCAACATTCTGCCAATATCCTTTTCCAATACCCACGCCTGCCACACATATCTCTCCTCTTATTCCCACTGGGCATAAAGCTAAATGCCGGTCCAGGATATAAATATGTAAATTCTGGAGCGGGTTACCTATAGGAATAGTACTTTGGGTTTCAGAAAAAAGCACGGGAACCCTGTAGTGGGTAACATCATCCGATGCTTCTGTGGGGCCATAGGCATTTAAAAGGGGTATACAGTGAAAATGACGGTACCATTCTCTTACCAGGGAAGGAGTTAGGGGTTCTCCGGTGGGTATCATCCACCTTAAATGCTTAAGTTCCCCTGCATTTTCCTGCACCACCGTTTCAAGGAAAGCGGTCATTAAGGAGGGTACTGATTCTAAAATGCTAACTCTACCTTTGCGAAGCACCTGAAAAAAATTCCAGGGTTCCAAAACGGTTTCTTTATCAACGATAAAAGTAGTTGCCCCCAGCAATAAACCGGTAAGAAATTGCCAGACGGATATATCGAAGCAGGAGGAGGCGGTTTGGGCAATGGTATCCCCTGATGTCACGGACAGGTCGTTAATCTTGGCATAAAGATGATTGATCATTCCTAACTGGTGAATTAAAACTCCTTTGGGTTTACCCGTGGTGCCCGAAGTGTAGATCATATAGACAAATTGATCCGCCACACCGATCAATCCAGGGTTCTCCAGCAACTTGCCATGTTCATTGGTACTAAAGGATTTCTCATAATCGAGGTAAAAGACCTGGTTCACCTGGATGGAAGAAGATGCCTCTTGAAGCCGGTTCAAATTTTCATGATTGTCCTCACTAGTTATCACTACTTTTGATCCGCTGTTCTCAAGTATATAAATAACCCGATCGGGGGGATAATCTACTTCAATGGGTATATAAGCCCCGTTTGTTTTAAAAACACCAATGATGGAAGCCAACATGGCAATACTTCTTTTAAGGTATAACGCGACGAAGGTATCTCTGATGCCCTTGCTCAATAAAAGATGCGCGATGTGGTTGGCTTCTTCATTTAATCTACTGTAGGTGATATGGCGCTGATTGTGAATGGCCGCTATTTTATGGGGAGCCCTGTCCACCTGTTCTTCAAATAATGCCGGAAAACCTTTATCCCTTACGACCTCCTTTTTTGTATTATTAAAGATATACAATATTTTTTCTTTCTCTTCTTCCGTTATTATTTCAATTTCTGCAATCCTCCGATCTCTATCACGGATAACAGAGTTCACCACCTGTTTGAAGCAATTGACAAAACGTTTGATAGTCTCTTTTCTAAAAAGTTTTGTACAGTATTCGAATGAGAAAAACAGGAATTTTGGAGTTTTCATCCCGGTTAATGTCAAATCAAATTTCGTGGTTTTCTTTTCATACGAATACATACTCTTCGTTGAATTAAGGCGCTCTGACAGCGGGGATTCAGTAGTTCCGCCTATGGCCCCCGTACCGGTATCTTTATCCGTAAAGGAAAACATAACGTCAAAAATGGGATTGCGGCTGGTGTCCCTGGCGACCGCGACCTTTTCAACCAGTTCTTCAAATTGATAATCATGGTTTTCAAAAGCTTGTAACGTTCGCTCTTTTAATTCCTGCAAAAATCCTGTGTATACCTTTTCTGCCGCCGGGAAGTTCCTCAAGGCAAGTGTATTGACAAACATACCGATAATATTCTCCAGGTCAGCATGGTTGCGGCCCGCCACATCAACCCCTACGATGATATCTTGCTGATTGCAGATATTTGATAGCGTTATATTGAATAGGGATAATAAAACCATAAATATTGTGGTGTCAGCCTTTGCAGCAATTTTTCCTAACGCTATTGTTTCTGTTTCATCCAGGTTAAAGTATACCATAGCCCCTTCAAAACTCTGGACGACAGGTCTTGGGAAATCCGTCGGGATATCTAATACGGGGATTTCCCCCTGGAATTCTTTTAACCAATATTCTTCCTTTTTTTTCAGGGCTTCTATCACTGCGCGGCTTTGCTGCCACTCCGAATAATCTTTATAGTGAAGTTTCAACGGAGATAAATCTTCCCCGTTGTATAATGCCGAGATCTCACGGATCAATACTTCTTGCGAAACTCCATCGGTAATGATATGATGCATGTCCAACATCGCTATATTCTGCAGCCCTTCGGATTTTATCAGCCCTAACCGCAGCAAAGGGGCCAGGGTTAAATCGAAAGGCCGGATAAAATCCCGGAAAATCTCAGTTACTGTTTTCTTCGCATTGCCCCCGGCTTCATGATACTCAATTCCGATGTTAATATTGGGATGAATTTTTTGAACCGGTTTTTCATGGATTAACTCAAAGGAGGTTCTTAAGCTTTCATGCCTGGAGATTAATTTACTGCAAATCTCTTCCATTTTTTTCTCATTCATCCCCTCGCCCAGGTTGAACAGGATCGGCATATTATAGCTGGTACCTTCTAAGTCCAATTGCTGTAAAACATACAACCGTTTTTGAGACGATGAGAGGACATAATACTCTTTCTTTTCCACCGGTTCAATGGAGATATAGTTAACCGGAGTTTCTTTTTGGATAATTTGCGCCAATTCCCGAATAGTTTGCGCATCAAAAATTTCGGCCAGGGGTAATTTTATGTTCAGTGCCTTATGGATTTTTGAAATCAGTAAGATCGCTTTAAGCGAATGGCCACCCAGTTCAAAAAAATTGCTGTTTATACCAATAACGCTTTTATCAATATCTAAAACCTCAGCCCAGATATCCGCCAATTTTTCTTCAATTTCATTGCGCGGAGCAATATAGCCGTCTCCTTTTTTTATTTCGGGGTCAGGCAGCGCTTTCCTGTCTATTTTTCCATTGGGAGTTAGAGGAATTTTTTCCAAAATCATAAAATACGACGGTATCATATAATAAGGCAGGTTTAATGCTAAATGTTCCCGTAAATTAGGTAATGCAAGCTGGGCAGAAGGATGGAAAACCACATAAGCGCATAAATATTTCTCACCGTTTTCGTCTTCTTTTGCCACAGCCACTGCTTCTTTTACTGCATCCAGGCTTAACAATTGATGTTCGATTTCTTCCAATTCGATTCGGAATCCCCTGACTTTCACCTGGTAGTCCTTGCGGCCCAGGAATTCCAGGTTGCCGTCTTCCCTAAAATAGCCGATATCACCTGTTTTATAAATAATTTCATAGTCATGGCCGCCAATTTCTGGGGCATAAGGATTGGGGACAAAGGACTTCGCAGTTTTCGTAGGATTTTTCAGATAACCTTTTCCCACCCCAATCCCGGCAATACAAATTTCGCCGGGAACTTTTGTTGGGCATAACGATAAATTGGTATCCATTATGTATATGTGAAGATTTTGCAGCGGTTTGCCGATGGGAATGGTGCCCTGATCTTCCAGGTCAGCCGCCTCGATTACCCAGAGGGTAACATCATCTGATGCTTCTGCGGGGCCATAGGCATTTACCAACTTTATCCCGGGACAATGTCGGTACCACTGCCGGGCCAGGGCTACCGGCAGCGCTTCTCCGGTGGGTATCATCCATCTCAAATACTTCAACTCTTTATGGCCTTCCTGCTTAATTACTTCAAGGAAGGCAGCCATTAGCGCCGGCACAGCTTCCAGGATTGTAACCCTACCTTTCTGCAGCGAATAAATCAGGCGACTGGGTTCGCCTACCTCCTGGCGATCGACAATATAAACGGCACCTCCCAGGATCCCGGCTGTTAAAAATTGCCAGACGGAGATATCAAACGAAAGTGAAGCGGTCTGGGCAATAATATCTTCTTCGGTTATACCCAGGAAAGCGATATTGGCATAGATATGATTGAGCATACCCAGGTGATGGATCATGACTCCCTTTGGCAATCCGGTAGTCCCGGAGGTGTAAATTATATAGGCGAGATTATCCGATGAAATAGGGAGCCGGGAATTTTCCGTCGAATATCCATTAAGGGTATGGCTCAATTGGGTGTCGCCATCCAGGTACAGCACCGTCAGCAAACCCGGAAGACGATCTTTTACTTGATTAACCGTTTCAATATTTTCCGTTTGCGTTATCAATACTTTTGCTTCGCAATCTTCAAGGATGTTTTTAATCCTTTCCCCCGGGTAATCGATATCGAGTCCCAGGTAAGCTCCCCCGGCTTTAAATGTCCCGAAAATGGATGCCAGCATTTTTATGCATCTTTTCATATATATTGCCACAAATGCATCGGCCGCTATTCCGTTACTACTTAAAAACCGGGCAATACGGTTGGCCTCCCCGTTTAACTTCTTGTAGGTAATTTGATTGTTACCATTGAATATGGCGGCAATTCGATCCCCACACCGGTGGACCTGTTCCTCGAACAACTGGTGATAACATATATCTCGCCTGATATCCTTTTGGGTATTATTGAATTCAAAGAGTATCCGTTTCTTTTCCTCTAGTGAGAGGATCGTCACTGTCGATATGGTCGAATCAACACTAAAAAGGATTTGCTGCAAAAGAGTTTTCAAATGGATAATAAGTCTTTGAAACCTGGCTTGCTCGTACCGCTGCGAATTGTATTGAATGGAGCCTATAACGTTATCATCTGTTCTGAAAAATGAAAATACTGTGTTGGTCTGAATATTCCGGGTATATCTTTTATCCTGGATATTTTCCATTATAAGCATCACATCAAATAATGGGAAATCAATACCCGTCTCATCATAGGTTAAATCCAGTTGCTCAATCAATACTTCCATGGGGTAATTCTGATTTTCAATGGCTTCGGTAATAACCTGCAGCACCTGCAGCAACAGCTCTTTAAACGTCATCCCAGGAGCAATTTGACTTCGTAAGGGAAGAACGGTATTGATAAATTCAATATCCACATCCTGTTTATAAATGGGGGAACCTAAAATGATATCGGAGTGTCCGGTATATTTATGGAGCAAAATAACCAATGCCGCCACCAGGATCATATGCAACCTGGAATCAGCGCCTTTACTTAATTGCATTAACCGGCTAAATAGCTCACCCTCCAGGCAAAAATCCACACGCGCATCAGCTGCGGCGTATCCATTTTCGGAGGCATCGCTCTTTACGATAAATCGATCGTAATGAAAGTAACTTTTCACCCATTCTCCAGATAGTTTTTGTAACCAATAATCTCTCTCTTTGAGTTTTTGATTGGCTGCAATCATCAACCGGTCATTTATTTTTCGTTTCAGCATCGGTTATTTTGCTCCCTTTCTTTTTTAATTTTTTTAGCCTAATTCGCGTTCCAATTGATTGTTGACTTTTTCGAAAATTTCGATCGCCTTTTGAACAATTTTGGGAGTTGTTATTAAGGGGGGCAAAAAACGAACCACATTGGAGTAGTGCCCACCCAATTCAACCAGCAGGCCATTTTCGAAGCATTTCTTACGCATCTGCTGGGCCATCTCAGGAAACGGTTCTTTACTATTCGGATTTTTCACATATTCGATTCCGAAAAACATGCCGATTCCTCTTACCTCACCGATAAATTTCGATTTTTTCTGGATGCATACCAGGCTGCCCAGCATCTCTTTTCCCAGTTCTTTTACATATTTCTCAATGTGGTGAGATTTTGCGAATCTTATGGCCGATGCAGCGGCTGCAATACTCAACTGGTTTCCCCGGAAGGTCCCGGCGTGGGTACCTTTCTCCCAGGTATCCAGGTTTTTTTTATAGATCACCATTGCAATAGGCATACCAATACCCCCTAGACCTTTTGAGATTGTAATGATATCAGGAACGGCCCTAAAATTTTCAAAAGAGAAAAAGGGACCAGTCCGGTAAAAACCGGATTGAATCTCATCAAAAATCAACGGTATTTCCAAATCATGGCCTATTTGCACCAGTTCTTCAAGAAAACCTTCTTTGGGAATAATGGTCCCCCCTTCTCCTTGTACCGGTTCAACAATAATGGCCGCCGGTTTTTCAATACCTGAGCATGGATTTTCCAATGAAATCCGGACATATTGGGCACACTCCACACGGCATGCATCGGGCTGTTTACCAAATGCACAGCGATAACAATAACAATAGGGCATGAAATGAACCCCAGGTTCTAAAGAAGGGACTTTTTTCCGATGGTGTAAATGGGCGGTGACGCTTAATGCACCACTTGTCATCCCATGATAAGCCCCCTGGAAGGAGATGATGCTGTGCCTACCGGTATTTATTTTGGCTAATTTTAAAGCGGCCTCAATTGCATCGGTTCCTGCGGGACCACAAAAATTAAACTTTGAATTTCCCCTTAATTCATCGGGTAATGAGGCATCCAGCTCTTCCATAAAGTCTACTTTATTCCTGGTGGGGAAATCCAACGATTGGATCATTTTTTTTTGCTGCTTTTCCATATCAGCCATTACATCTTTATTATTGTGCCCCAGGTTCAATACACCGCATCCGGCAAAAAAGTCTATATATTGATTGCCGTCTATGTCTTCTATAATAGAGCCCAAAGCTCTTTCAAAAGCGACCGGAATACTCTGGGGATAAGAGCGGTTATTTGCTTCCAACTCCCTCTGTTTTTCAAGCAATTTGAGAGAATTGGGCCCCGGTATATTCTCTGTCACAATAGCTGCTTCTTCAGTTAAATGATAACTTTCAAAACTCATAATATCCTCCTATTTATAAATTATTTTCTATTCTTTGCTATTAAAAACCAAAATCTTCGTTATTGCCCAGGAAGACAGGCAATGCC
The DNA here is from genome assembly GCA_030837085.1 of Acidobacteriota bacterium. Taxonomy (GTDB): domain Bacteria; phylum Acidobacteriota; class Aminicenantia; order UBA2199; family UBA2199; genus JAKAGC01. The sequence goes on from JAUPLE010000150.1 coordinate 30,476, forward strand.
TCTCCCAGACCAGTTGAAACTGTAATGCTTTTCAATAAAATATCCTTGTTTTGTGTCACCGTTCGTAATACCTCTTTATAAGAATCGATAAACTTTTCGATTGTTTCTCTTTTAAATAATTTGGTGCAATACATCAATGTGAAAGAAAAGTCGTTCCCTGATTCCACTACAGCCAACGTAATATCAACCGGAGACGTCCCCACATTGAATTCAGTAGGCACAAACTTCAGCCCCTCGACTTCCAAAAGGGATAAATTATTCCTTATCATAATGAATTCCACATCATTCAACGGATTCCTGCTCAAATTTTTAATGATACCCAACTTCTCCGCCAGCATTCCCAGGGGGTATAGATGATTTTTAAAGGCCATAAGTAGATTTTCTTTCACGCTGCTTAAAAAACCGGCAAAAGTTTTTTCTTCTTCTATGAGAGTCCTCATGGGTATAACATTCATAAACACCCCGATGACTCTTTCTAATTCCTCCAGGTCCCTGCCAGCAATCGGTGAACCGACGATGATGTCTTTCTGCCCGGTATAACGGGATAATAATATATTAAAAGCAGCTAATAATACCATGTACACCGTTGCGCCGGTATCTTCAGCCAATACATGGATGTTTTGGGTCACATGGTTCTCCAACTTGAAATGAATCCATTCACCTTCAAAGCTTTGAGATTTGGGACGTGGATAATCGGTAGGCATATTTAACAACGGTATTTCCCCGGAAAATTTCTCCAGCCAATAAACTTCCTGTTTTTTGCACTCCCTGAACTCCAGGAATCGGTGCTGCCATTGGGCATAATCTTTGTATTGCAATTTTAATCCAGGTAATTGCTTACCTCCATATAAAGCGACTAACTCTTCAAATATGATCTCCATGGAGTAACCATCGGTTATAATATGATGCATCCCGAAAAGCATAACATGATTCTCACCAGACATTTTTACCAATTTCACCCTCATCAACGGCGGCTGTGTGAGATCAAAGGGGGTTCTGAATTTATTGATGATCGTCTTCATTTCATATTCCGGGTTCCCAGATTCAATCAGATCAACATATTCAATTTCGAAATCAGCGGTTTCATGGACTTTTATGACGGGTTGACCGGCGATTAAATGGAAGGATGTACGTAAACTTTCCTGTCTTCGGATTAATGCCCGCCACGCATTTTCAAAACGGGCAATATTTAATTTTCCCGATAAAGGAACATAACGAAATGTATTATAGGTTTCACTAATATTTTCGAATTCATTGATAATAAAAAATTTTTTTTGAGCCACAGAAGCGGGATAATATTCTTTTTTTTCCACCGGTTCCAGGGATAAGCGGTCACTCTTAATTGATTTGTACCCGAACTTTTCCGCCATTTTCCAGGTGACATCTCCGAGGAAATCGGTATGATAATGATCCCTCCAATTATCTGCGACACCAGGATCAATATGTTTGTGCCGCATGAATTTTACATCTCCTATCATACGTCCTTCCGAGTGAGTACTATCCGTCATTCGCCGATTTTGCTCTTTATAGGGTTGGATCATTCCCGGGTGAAATTCCAGGTTAAGAAAACGGCAAATTCCTTCCATGCAATGATAGGGATCATACACCAGGTCTTCGAACTTTATCCAATGTTGACGGTTTTGGGGGATATTCTCCAAAAACTCCAGGATGTTCCGATGGGAAATAAACCAGATGGCTTCAGCTATCCGGCGCCTGGAGAGGGATAGATCGTGGGTGCTTTGATTACTAAAAAGTAAATCCAACCGTGCTTCTTCAAAAGAGTGAATCATCCCGTAAGGATGACGTATGAGATGGATATAGAGTGAGTTTGAAAAATCACTTTCAGCCTTTTTCAACACCTCAAGGCTAAATGAATAATCCGGGGTTTTATCCACCAATAACCGATCGCCAATACCTTCTTGCAGCACCCGGTAAAACTGCTTAGTCGTCATAATCCGCTGCTGGAACTCCCGGATCATACGCCCGGCTTCTTCCACATCACACCCCTTAATTTCCATAAGCGCACGGATGGAAGATTGCAGGGTAAAGTTCACTTCATTGAGAGTATTATAAGAGAGTAAGCCTAATTCGGGAGGAGCAAATAATTTTGGATGTCCGGCCAGCATGACCCGTAGTAAAGTCGTACCGGAACGAGGGGGGGAGAGAATAAAAATTGCCGGTGGGTTCGCAGGAGATTGAGTTTCAAAAAGGGAAGGGGGAGATGGCAGCAAGTGCCGGACCCTTTCAATGATCTCCATATCGACTCCCGGCTCCCCTCCAGGGGAATCAGGGGATATTGGCCTACCTGTTATTGCCCCTGCTGCTTCCGGATAGTTTTTAATAATATAGCCAGCCAATTCAGTAATGGTGGGCGCTTCGAATATTATATTAATATGTACAATCTCATTCAACAACGTATTGTACCTGTTGACAAACTTCATACCTTTAAGAGAATCCCCTCCTAATTCAAAAAAATTATCATGGATACCCACACGGTCAATCCCCAGGAGTTCCTGCCAGATTTCAACCAGTTTTTGCTCTATTTCATTTCCCGGTTCCACGTAACTCACGCTCAATTCAGGGCGCTGATGGCGTGGTTTTGCAGTACTTTGCTCTTCGACAATATCAATATCGGTAGACAACATGCCGGAGGCATTGAAACGGTCTGTCATATGTTCTAAATCGATGGTAGATACCACCACACGGGGCATGGGATCAGCTAATATACGGCGAAATACATCGATTCCTTCGGGAGGAGTAATACCTTCTTCCATAGCTTTGCCCCACAAATCCTTGTGTTTTTGCTCCGCAATCACTGAAACGCCGACATTTTGCCATCTATCCCAGTTGATAGAGATGGCAATTGTACCGCTGTTAAAAAACCTGCTGGCCGCAAAGGCATCAAGAAAAGCGTTGGCAGCCGCATAAGCGGTTTGACCGGGTAAAGGAAAAATGGCCGCCATAGAAGAGCAAAAAATAAAGAAATCTAATTCATAATATTGCACCAGACGATGAATAACCAACGTTCCCATGACTTTGGGGGCTAATATTTCTTCCGACAATTCCCGTGTCCGCCTCATGATCATTGCCCCATCGGCGATACCGGCCGCATGGATGATACCGTTGATGGAACCGAAATGCTGTTGAGCCTGGGAAATCACCTGCTGCATTTGACTCTCATCCGTCACGTCGGCGCAGGACAGGAGAACTTCTGCGCCCGATGCTTCCAATTCCCGGATTTTACGAATTTTTTCGCCGGTTTTATCTTCATTGGGATGAGAAGATAACCAATTGTCCCACTCATCGCGCCCAGGCAGGGAGACTCGATCTATCAATACTAATTTTGCTTTTACGCTCACTGCCAGGTACTCAGCCAGGATCAAACCCATCCCGCCAAGCCCCCCGGTAACCAGGTAAACACCTTTTTCTCTTAACCCTGCTGCCGGCAAAGAACCGGATTTCTTCATATTTACTGGTTCAAAGGCCAAAATCCATCGATGGTTGTTACGGTATGCAATGATTATATCTTTATCCTGGTTATAATTTTCATGGCCATCCCGGGTTTTAATTTTGAATTCTCGCATCAGTTGACCTACCAGGACCTCTGATTCAGGTAGAGTAATATCTATTAAACAACAACCAATGTTGCTGAATTCTTGTGCTATGGCTTTCACCGGTCCCATCAATGTTGCCTTCTCCGGGCATATAAGGTCTCCTCCGATGACATCCTGCGCATTGTTGGTAACCACTTTTAATTGGAAGTGATGACCGGCGTTCATCTTCCCTAAGGCCTGCGCCAGGGCCAGAAGGCTGTAAAATCCTTTATCAAGATATCTTTCCACCTCCCCAAGTCCTAGACACCCGTTACCGGCGACAGAAACACTCCACAGGTGAATGATCGTATGCGGCAATTGTCCGGTTGCCCTTAATTTCCCGAACAATGCATCATAATCATGAGTAACGGCCGGTTTAACCGTATACTCATCTTCTTTTAAATTGGTAAAGTCATCCCCCTCCCGCACAATCAATACCCGAAATCCTTCCTGCCTTAATTGCATTTCAATTTTATTTCCCAACCCGCCTTCATCTATAAAAAGTAATATTGTCCCGACCGGATCGTCCCAGGCAGAGGGTTCAAGGGGTCCCGGTAACCGGGTTCTCTTCCACGAAGGAATGTACAACCATTGGTCAATATCACTTCTTTTCTGCATCGGGGTTTCGAGGTACTTTTCCATACGGTTCTTTAAGTGGATATAATCGACATCCAACGGGAAACGCTGATGCTGGAAATTGTAGACAGGCAATGAAACTCGACGTCTTTTTTCATCCACATAAAACTTTTCCCAATCAATATCAATCCCATAAAGCCATAAATGCCCCAGCCTGTTCAACAGATAATAAATATCCGGCACAGTTTTTTTCTCATGCCGCACCAGGTTGACCAACCGCTGTTCGGTTGTATAGTTTTCATGGTTCTTTACCAGGGCACACAAATCCTGCCCGGGACCGATTTCGAGAAATATAGAGTTCGGGGTTTTCAGCAACTCCCCAATCCCTTCGCCAAACCGGACAGTATCTTTCATATGCTTTACCCAATATTGGGAGTTCGTGGCTTCCTCCGCAGTAATCGTTTGAGCAGTTACATTTGAAATAAAGGGAATCCCCGGTGGATTTAATGTTGTTTTTCGTACTTCGTTTTCGAATTCCGCTAAAATTGGTTCCATAAGGGTTGAATGTCCTGCATAGGAAACATTTACTCGGACACTTAAATAACCCTTGTCTTTAAGTTCGTTTTCAAAGGCCTCGATGGCATTCGAGGTCCCGGATACGATGCAAGATGCCCCATTATCGATCGCGAGGGATAATTCACCATTAAGAAAGGGATTAACCTTTTTCATTGAGAGTGGAACACTCAACATCGCCCCCTTCGGCATTTTTTGCATCAATTGGCCGCGTAAAATCACCAACTTTAGCGCATCCTCCAGCGAGAAAACCCCTGACAAGCAAGCGGCTGTATATTCGCCAAAACTATAACCGATCATTACTTCGGGTTTGATACCCCAACTGAGCAACAGCTTTGCCAGGGCATATTCAAATATAAATACTAACGGTTGGGTGATTTCTGTTTTTTTGACACTTTTTGCGGCCTGGTCCAGGTTTTCGGAAGGGTACAAAATCTCTTTCAAGTCATAACCTGCAATCGATTGAAACACATTAAAACAAATATCCATTTCCTCACGGAATATTCTCTCAATTCGATATAATCCCAATCCCATATTTACATACTGCGCCCCCTGGCCGGAAAACATAAAAACAATCCTTTTAACCTGGTTTTGGGAATCGCTCGTATAAATTTTCCCCGCCTTGGGAGAAGAAATTATCTCAATCGCGTTCTTATTATCTGAACAAAGCAACATTTTGCGATACTGGAACGATTTTCTACCCACTTGAAGCGTATAAGCGATATCTGCTAGATCCATGGTTGGATGTCGGTTTAAGTATTCCAAAAAACTCTTTATGGCGCTGTCAAGAGACTCCTGGGTACGGGCTGAAAGTATTAAGATTTTCCATTCCCTTCCTATGGAAGATTCACCCAACGGAGGTGCTTCTTCAAGTACGGCATGAGCATTGGTTCCGCCGATGCCAAAAGAACTGACCCCTGCCCGGCGCGGCGATGATGGATAAATATCATTCTTGCTCCATTCCTTTAACCGGATATTCACATAAAAAGGACTATTTTCAAAATCAATCCTATTGTTTGGTTTCCGGAAATGAAGACTGGGGGGAATTAAACAGTAGTACAGTGATAAAACCGTTTTAATGAATCCTGCTACACCGGCAGCAGCATTGAGATGCCCGATATTGGATTTAACCGAACCGATCGCGCAGTAGCCTGTTTTTTGTGTTTGAAAGGCCAGGGTCAGCGCTTTCATTTCAATGACATCACCAAGGGAGGTTGCCGTACCATGGGCTTCTACATAACCGATAGTTTCCGGGTCTATTCCTGCAGCCTGATGTGCAACGGCAATAACCTCGGCCTGCCCCTCCAGCGCAGGTGCCGTATACCCCACTTTGCGGCTGCCATCATTATTAACGGCAGAACCTTTTACCACCGCATAAATGTGGTCACCATCGGCCATTGCCTCTTCCAACCGTTTCAGCACCACAATACCAGCGCCATCACTAAATACGGTTCCACTGGCCTGTTCATCAAAAGTACGGTTGTGACCATCCCGGGAAAAAAGCATTCCTGCTTCATAAAGGTAACCCGTTTTGTAAGGCAGAGATAAGGAAACACCACCTGCCAGCGCCAGGTCGCATTTAGCCGTTAATAAGCCCTGGCAAGCCAGATCAATAGCTACCAATGAAGTGGAGCAGGCTGTATACATGTTAAAACTAGGACCTTTTAAATTCAATTTATAGGAAAGCCTCGTAGCCATAAAATCCTTATCCAGCAACTGGATATCCATAAATTGTTCCGACGCGCTAATTCTTCCTAACAGGAGCGGTTTCGAGTTCCAGATAGGATTGGGTGATGCCCCGGCATAGACACCAATCAGCCCACGATATTTGTCCGGATCATACCCGGCATCCTCCAGGGCTTCCCATAAACACAAATGAAATATTCGCGTCTGGGGATCCATTTCCCCTGCTTCCTGGGGAGAATAACCGAAAAAGAAAGCGTCAAAGTATTCGATATTTTCCAATACGCCTTTGGCTCTTACATAATCAGTATTTTCCAGTAATGCCTGATCGATACCGCATGCCGATAATTCTTCTTGTGAAAAGAAAGTAATCGATTCAATACCATTTATTAAATTGTTCCAGAAGTCATCGATATTTCCTGCGCCCGGGAATCTCCCGGACATGCCGATAACAGCAATATCCAATCCGCTTCTCCCCGAATTTTCCCCGGTTTCATTTATTAAATATTTTTTAATTCTCTCCTGAATGCGATATCTATCATGGCAAAATAAATCCAGGTTCTCTCTTTGCAATTTGGCAAATTTCATATCCGGCTCATTGGTGCTTAAATAGTCAGTTAAAGCGTTGATCGTCGGGTATCGAAATATGACCGCATCATCGATAGCTTTTCCTATGGCTTCTTGCAATCTACCTTTTATCTGTACTGCCCGGGTAGAATCACCTCCCACGTCGAAGAAGTTATCAAATTCCCCTACATTATCTTTTCCAAGCACATGTTTCCAGGTCTCCGCAATAATTTTTCGTATCTCAGTTTTTGTCAATTGTAATTTTGAAAGAGTTATCTCATTTTGTAAACCGGATAATTCACGAATTACCGGATTGTACATCCCGTCTAAATATTCCTTGCGTAATTTATATCTCTGTACTTTTCCACTGGTAGTTTTAGGGATTATTTTTACCGGGATTATTTTGTCAATTTCAATACTCATTTTCTCTGCGATATGTTTTTTTAAAGCCGAGACCAACGGCAAGAAATCCTCCAGATTTCTTTTAAAAACAACAAAACAAATGATTTCATCCGACTGGCTGGCCTCATTATAAACACCACAAACAGCAATTTTTTCAAAATCCATTCCTTCCAACTTTTCGGCTTCCCTTTCTATATCATGAGGATAAACATTTTGAGCGTTTACAAAGATAATTTCTTTAGCTCTACCGGTAATCACCAGGCGACCTTCCCGGGAGAATCCGATATCGCCTGTTTTAAGCCAACCGTCGGGGCGGATAGCCTCGGTAGTCGCTTCATCATTGTTGTAGTAACCACCGGTGACATTCTCACCCTTTATTTCGATGCCGCCAATGATTCTATCTGCAACTCGCTCACCCGCTTCATCCACGATTCGGACAAAACAATCCGGAATTGGGGTGCCTACTTCCACAAAAGATATTGCCTTTACCCCCTTTTCCCTTTCTGTCACCTTTTGGCCAATGGAAAGACTATCCCTGTCAACGTTCACCACAACCATTTCATCCTCCGGTTCGGAAAATGAAACGGCAAGAGAAGCTTCAGCAAGACCATATACAGGAAAAATTACGGTTTTCTTAAGCCCAAAAGGAGTAAATTTATTAAGGAATTCCTGGCATACGTCAGCAGAAATCGGTTCTGCGCCATTGACGATCAATCGTAATGAAGATAAATCCAATTGATTATATTTATCCGGTTCAAAATGTTTCAGTACATATTTATAACCAAAATTCGGCGATACAGTCATGGTACTTTTAGTTTCGGCGATTTTCCGCAACCACAAGTGCGGACGCCGAATAAACAGTTGCGGTATCATCAAATAATGATTCCAATCCGCAGTGTAAGGTACCATATGAAATCCAATAATTCCCATATCATGGGTCAACGGCATCCAACTAAAAAACACATCCCCTTCTACTGGCGGTTTAATGCCTTTTATTATCGCTTTAATATTGGTCAATAAATTCTTATGTGTCAGCACGACTCCTTTAGGACTACCCGTGGATCCGGATGAAAATTGAATATAGGCAATATCCGACTCATCCGGGATATAAATATGGCCATGCCCTGCGGTTCTATGCAATTTCTCGATAAACATGGCGCTTTTTTCCATCTGGGCAATCATATCAGGGTAATTATTGTTTACGGCAAAGGCCTTTAAGGTTTCCAAATGCTTTTCAAAGGTAATTAAATATGGCCGGCTCAATAAGCGCCAGATGTTGAAGAGTTTGCACATGTACTCATCATTGGCAGCCAATGTAACAGGGATCGGGATTATCTTTCCCAATAAACAGGCCCAGAAAAATATTACAAAATCCCTGTTATCATTTATTTGAAATACCAATTGATCACCTGGTTTTACTCCGGCGGATTGGAGATTGAAAAGTATTGCTCCCGCTTCCAGGTATATTTCATCATACGATAGAAAACGCTTTTCTTCAGCACTATCGATAAATGTAATGCCGATATCTTGCCTTCGCCTACTGCAAAACATTTCTACAAGATTTTTATAATTCATTGCTTGTTCCTTTAATGGCGGGATTCAACTTTCATAATACGATACAGATCAAAAACCGAAACCGATTTCGTCCGCAGGCACCATTCCGGAAGTTGCCACCCCCAGATCACTGGAAATGGAAATATCCTTCAAATAAATGTCATTGTTTTCCATCACAGAAGCAATAATCTCTTCTAAATAAACAATAAACCTCTTAACCGTTTCCTTTTTAAAGAGGCATTTCCGATAAAATAATATGAGGGCCAACTCATTATTATATTCCATACCCACCAACCCCAGATCAAATTTCGCCTGTATATTAACATCGATTTGCTTTTGATTAACCAAAAGTTCACTATATCTAGCTTTTTCGTCGCGGGAATAAAAAGTCAAAAATACATCAAATAACGGATTGCGCATCCCTGTTCTCGTTATTACCAACTTATCCACTAGTTCTTCGAATTGATAGTCCTGGTTAGCAAAGGCATCCATCGCCCTCTTTTTTACATTTCCCAGGAACTCCCTAAAGGTTATATTTTCGGAGGGGAAATTCTTCATTACCAAAGTATTTACAAACATACCAACAATTTTTTCTAAATCCGCATGCCTGCGGCCCATTATCACGGTACCGATGTTTATTTCCTCCTGACCGCTCAGTTTAAACAGCAATACATTAAGCAAAGAAAGAACAATCATAAACATTGTAACATTTTCACGTCTTTCCAGCCCCCTTATTTTTCCCAGGTCATTTTTTTCTATCACAGAGATTACGTAGTCTCCCTCAATATTTTGATAATTGGACCTCTGGAAATCAGTAGCTAAATTCAGATGAGTCATATCTCCTTTGAACTCCGTTAACCAATATTCTTCTTGCTGTTTAAGAGCATTTCGTTGTTCCCTGCAATTTTGCCACTCAGCATAATCTTTGTACTGAATCCGCAGTGGAGGTAATTCTTCTCCCCGGCTCAAAGCCATACTATCATCCATTAATATATAGTGAGAAATTTCATCAGATATCACATGATGCATGTCCACCATCAATATATTTTCTTTCCTCCCGGTTAAAATAAAGCCCACCCGAAGGAGGGGGGGGTAGTGCAAATCAAACGAGCGGATGAAAATTTTCATTATATCTTTGATCTTAGCATCAGCCGCTTCTACGGAAGAGATATCAAAATCTTCTATTTCAAATTCGATTTTATGGAACTCATGAACCCTCTGTCGTGGCTGATCTTCTATTATTTCCAGGGAGGTTCTCAAGCTTTCATGCCGTTGGATCAGTTTTCTAAAAACATCCTCCAATTTTTTCTTTTCCAGGTCTTTTTGAATTTTAAACACCTGGGGTACGTTGTAAGCAGTACTCTTCATGCTCAATTGTTGTAAAAAATACATCCGTTTCTGTGCTGACGATAATGAATAATACTCCTTTTTTTCCACGGGATATATCGATAAATATTTATCTTCAGCGGAGTAACTGATATAATGAGCTAATGCTTCAACTGTGGGCGTTTTGAAAAAGTCTGCCAGGGGCATTTTCACATGAAACTCCTTATGAATTTTTGCCAACAGTATGGCTGATCTTAACGAGTGACCACCTATTTCAAAAAAGTTAGAATGGATGCCTATTAACTCTTTTTCCCTTTCCAGAACGTTAGCGTACATCTCGATCAACTTCTCTTCTATTTTATTTCTCGGTCCGATATATTGTTTTCGTATCTCCCCGTCAGGGATCGGAAGTGCCTCTTTATCTATTTTCCCATTACGAGTTAAAGGGATGTTATCCAAATGAACAAAAAAGGAGGGGACCATATAATGCGGCAATTTCCCGGACAAATATTCCCGCAATTCCATACTATCAAATGTTTTTTCTGTCCCCATTACAGGAACAATATAAGCACAAAGGTAACAATCTCCATTCTCTGCTGTCCGGGCAACGACAACGGTTTCTTTAATGTTCTTATGTCTTAATAAATGACTTTCTATTTCCCCCAATTCGATCCGAAATCCCCTGATCTTAACCTGGTTATCGAGCCTCCCAAGGAATTCGATATTTCCATCAGGAAGCCATCGGACCAAGTCACCGGTGCGGTAAACTTTGTCACTGGTCGTAAGCGATTGGTCATTTGTGAATGTGTTGGGAATGAATTTCTCTCCTGTCATGTCCGGGTTGTTTAAATATCCCCTACCGACACCTATCCCGGCGATATGTAATTCACCTGGAGCGCCCGGGGGTTGAAGCTTCCCGCCAGAGCAAAGGATATAGGTTCTCATATTCACCAGGGGTTTACCGATGGGAATACAATCCCGCTGTTTCATGTCGCCAGAAATTATGGTATAAGAAGTGGTCACATCACAGCACTCGGTGGGACCGTAAACATTAGTGATGGAGGTTCCCCCGTGGCCAAATCCGGTGAAAAACTGTTTCACCAACTTAGTGGATAAAGCTTCTCCCCCGATAACGAACTCCTTTACCTGGGGTGGAGGTACGTCTTGTTCCAGGCATTCCGATAATATTCGCATATGGGCAGGCGTTCCATCCACAATATCTACCCTATACCGCCTGTAAAATTCCAATAAACCAAAACCATCCAACCGGGTATCCTCAGGGACAATATGCAAAGAATATCCAGACAATAATACCGTAAATACTTGTTTTACCGAAGCGTCAAATTCAAAAGGAGAAACCAAGCATACCTTCAACTCATTATCGCTATAACGATGGTAGATTCTTTCCCGCAAACCATGTACAAGGTTATTTACATTTCGATGTTCGAGCAACACCCCTTTAGGTGTTCCGGTAGAACCGGAAGTAAAGAAGACGTAAGCTAAATTACTGGGCCGATTGACAGGCAGCGGATTGGGAACCGATTCAGCCGGTAGTACTGCCATGGCATCCAGGAGCAGGACTTTCCTTAAGGCCGATTTCGCAACATCAGTACTCCCTGAACATTGTTCAAGGAAGGCAAGTCCGGGAACTTTTTTCAATACCTCTTTAGTGGGTAATTTCCCTTTATTTTCAATGACCTTCCCTATCAATTCACAAAAGGTGTTTTCACCTTCCCCCAGCACCACTAAGTCAATGTTACTGTCCTGCAAGATAGCTTCATAATCACTTGTAGCGTAGGGTCCGCCAACAATAATGGGCACATCGATGCCCCATTGTCTCACATTGGCAGCAGTTTTATGGAAAAACTGGCGGTAAAAGGTTAAGGTACGGATACCGATCAAATCAGGTTTGAAATCCTCGAGTAGTAATTTCAATTCCCCGTAACTATCAAAATCAATGCGGGATTTGGCTATTTTACCGTTAATATTTTCCCCATACTGCTCTTTTAAAACGGTCATGAGATAAATCAATCCCAACGGCGGTTCCACTACATCATAGAGCATATTATCGCTCTGATGAGTAAAAAATTGGGATAAATCCAGGAGCAATACTTTCAATGCATTGGCTGCCGGGGCGAGGGAAGGAAAATATTGGCTCAATTTCTTATTCATATCGGGGATGGCCACCTTCTCTTCCCCAAGGCACGACGCTGTCCCTAATTCTTGCTTGGAAATATCAATAAATTGCAGCAGATCGTCGAAGGTCTTAATATCAACCGGTAAATAACTGTTATACTTCTGGATAATTTCATCTTCGGTCAATAGTTTCATCTGGTACGGCAACACATGCAGTAAACGCTCCCGGGAAATGAAATATTCGTTGAAAAATTCTGCCTGGTACTTCAGGGTAAATGCTTTATTAAAGGGCAACGTATCGGGCAATTCATGATACGCCAGGTCGGAGGAATCCACAATAGCCTGCCGGGAAATACCGTTTTCCAGGGCCAACTTTTCCATTTCGGTATTGGGATAAATCTTCAATACATGCACATAGGGAAAGTGGACCCACTTAAAGCTTTTAATGAATTCCAGGGTCATCATGGCTTCTGCTTCTGTCTCGGTAGGGAAGCCATGAATTGTATTAAGCTCCAAGATAACGTTGGGGTATTTTTGGCATATGTACTCTACATTTTGACGGAACCGTTGGAGATTTAATTTCTTACCGATCAGTTCCTGGAGCCTGGCCGAAGCAGTTTCCAGTGCCAATGCAATACGAACGGTCCCGGCTCTAACCATTAGGTCGATATACTCCTCGGTTAATATATCCCCTCGCAAACATAAAAAAAGCTGGAGGTCCAGGCCATTTTCAATAATTAATTCCAAGAATCTTCGGCTATTTTTCTGATTGACATTGAATACATCATCCAGAAAAGTAAACCGTTTTACCCCTATCTTGTAATAAAACTTCACTTCCTCGAAAAGATATTCTGCGGAATGAGCCTCATGGGTTTTGGGCCAAATTTTGTGGCAGAAGGCGCAATTATAAGGGCAGCCACGAGTTCCTAGCATAGCGATGTTATGTTTAACGAGGGATTGACCGATATAGCGGTTGTACTTCTCATAATCCACCAAGGATCTGTTCGCACGAGGTAACCGATCCAGGTTTTTAATCATCGGTCGTTTGGCAGTAATTGATACACTGCGGTCACCGGATTGGAGATTTTGCAATTTAGTAAACATAAACTTCTTTACAGCGTTATTGACTGTTACCAGGACAGGAGTATTGGCTTCATTCAACATTGTAGTGATCCGTTTCTCCGGGAATGCCGGATTAATCGGTAAATAAGCGCCCCCAGCTTTTAAAATACCCAGTATCCCCACTATCATCTCGATAGACCGATCTACCATGAGCCCCACGATACAATCAGAGGTCACTCCATTTGCTCTTAATTCACTGGCCAATTGGTTTGCCTTACCGTTTAAACCCAAATAGGTCAACTGCTGATCCTGGTATACAGCCACTACGGCATCCGGAGTTTTGTCCACCTGTTCTTCAAATAACTGGGGAATTGTCTTATCCCCGAGATACCCTGCAGTTATCGCGTCACCATTATTAAAATCAAAAAGCAATCGCTTCTTTTCCACTTCGGACAAAAACGAGATATTGGAAACAACCTGTTTTATATCCTTAAGCGCATTCTCGGCCAAATTGATAAAATGGTTCACCAACTGTATGATATAATTTTTGTGGAATAGACTGTTATCGTACAGGAGATTGCCCTCTATCAGATCTGCCTCCCGCCGGAAGCAAAAGTGGAGTTTTGTGCCCAATCCACTACCGCTGGTTTTACTATGAATATTTTCAAATGAACAGAATATCTGAGATAAAGTAGTCCCAGGTTGAAATGAAACACCGCCGAATATATTTTCCATCAGATTATCAAAAGGATAATCCTGGTTTTCATAAGCATCCAGAAGCGACTTTCGGGTTTTTAGCAGTAAGTCGATGAAGGGAAGGTCCCTGTCAAGGGGAACGCGGATTAACAAGTAACGGTTTACAGTATCACGTTTTACATTGAGCCTGTACAGGGGTGACACAACACTGATGTCCCGGCTTCCAGTGTAACGATAAATTAGCAATTTTACAATGGTGAGAAAAAAGATATATAATGAAAGATCGGAATTTTTACTAAATTTTATTAATCGCCGACACAAATCTTCCGGGAAACAAATGCCGGTTTTTCCTATCCCTCCCCGGGACTCGGGCGCTGGTACATTCCCGTCGACCGGAATCTCCGTTACTTCCATATCAGAAGTCAATGTATTCACCCAATACTCCCTTTGTTTTGCAAATTTGGGACTTGATAGTAAAATATTCTCGTCGATCTTCAGAATCTTTTCAAACACCATTTTTTTCTCCTTTCGCATTTTTCAATGGCTACCCTCTACAAGGTTGTTGGGGAATACTTACCCAACGCTGAAAACGGCTGCTTTATATTAATAGTCGAATTCGGCCTCCAATTCAGTTGTGCGCTCCGAAGCAGACTGTACTACATCTACACAGCTATAATCGTCACCCCGCATTTTTTTGATAAGCTCCTCTCGATCGGTTTCACTCAGGATGCATATCTCTGAAATTTTTTGCCTTGGATTAACCAGAACAGAAGAGACAATGGCCTTGAAATATTTGATCAACCGTGATATTGTTTCCGCCCTATATAGTTTGGTGCAGTACTGGAAGGTAAAATATAATTTTTCTCCTCTCTCGTTGGCAGTGAGAGTCAATTCGAATTTTGTTGTGTTATTCTCAAAGCCGATGATCGGAGCTTTCACTGCGACCTGGGATTGTGAGACTGGCAAAGGTGGTTCCTGTGGCACAATCTTACTCATATTTTCCATGGCAAAGACCACATCAAATAAGAGGTGGTGGCCGATATCCCTTCCCTGTGCTACTTTCTCTATCAGGTCTTCAAAACGGTAGTCCTGGTTTTCAAAGGCTTCCAGCGATCGTAACTTCACTTCATCAAGAAAATCGACGAAACGTTTCTCTCCTGAAGGAAAATTTCGCAGTGCTAACATGTTGACAAACATTCCAATGATCTTTTCCAGATCGGCATGCCCTCGGCCAGCCGTGGCAGTGCCCACAAGGATGTCTTCCTGGTGGGAAACGTGAAATAACAATATATAATATATGGACAGTAATACCATGAACAAGGTACTTTCTTCTTGCCGTGCCATTTCATTCAACGCCATTGTTATTTCAGCATCAAGCTCGAACGCAATAACCCTTCCTTCGAAGCTCTGTAAAAAGGTCCTGGGATAATCAAGGGGCATTTTCAACCGGGGAATTTCTCCAGCTAACTGCTTTAGCCAGTACTCTTGCTGTCGTTTGAAAGCGTTGGTTTCGGACTGCTGATGTTGCCATTGGGAATAATCTTTATATTGGAGTTTTAAAGGAGGTAATTGGTTTCCCACATACAATGCGTTGTAATCCTGTTCTAATACCTGTTGAGAAACGCCATCCGATATGATGTGATGCATGTCTACCATCAGGATGTACCCTCCATTCTTGGATTTTGTGATTCCCACTCTCAAAAGCGGCACCTGGGATAAATCAAAAGCCCGGACAAAACGTTGGATCCTTTTTCCAGCTTCCCGGGGAGAGTCCGATGAGTCGTAACCATCATCATATTGTTCTAATTCAATAGCGATGTCGTCGAATATCCGCTGAGCAGGTTCCCCATCGATCAATTCAAAAGAAGTTCTTAAGCTTTCATGCCTTTGTATTAATTTCTTGAAGGTATTCTTCAATCTATCCTTATCCACCTCACCTTCAAATACCAGGATTTTAGTCAGGTTGTAAGAGATACTATCCGGGTTCATTTGCTGGAAGAAGAACAGTCTCTCCTGTGCAGGAGAGAGTGGATAGTATTCTTTCTTCTCCACAGAATCAATCGATAGGTATTTAGCTTTTTTATCTTTATCATTCCTAGCATCCTTCATTGTTATGTACCCGCTCAATCCCATTAATGTGGGTGTTTTAAATAACTGGACGAGGGGGATTTTCACGTCAAAGGTCTTGTGAATTTTCGAAATTAAGATGGTGGCTTTTAAGGAATGTCCGCCCAGATCGAAAAAATTGGCATTCAAACTAATGGTATTTTCAGCTATTCCCAGTACATCCGACCATATCTGTACTAGTTTTCTTTCTACCTCAGTCGTGGGGGGTATATACTCGGCTTTTACTTGTAAAGTCATCTTCCGCAATCCTCGGGTGTCTATTTTACCACTGGCAGTGAGAGGCATTTTATCTACCTGGACAATGTAGGTGGGGATCATATAATTGGGCAATTTCGCACCCAGGCAGTCTCTAATTTCTGATGCCACTTGCAGTCTACTCGATACCACATAAGCACAGAAGTTTTTATCTCCCCTTTCATCTTCTTTTACCAAAACTACAGCCTCTTTTATATCTTCCATTTCCCGGAGGTGTTTTTCAATCTCCCCCAATTCAATGCGGAATCCCCTTATTTTTACTTGCTGGTCCACACGACCCAGGAATTCAATATTCCCATCCGGCAGCCATCGGGCTTGATCTCCGCTTCGGTACATGATCGCTCTTTCTACAAATGGATTAGGTATAAATTTTTCAGCAGTCAACTGAGGCTGGTTCAAATATCCCCGAGCCACACCTTCTCCTGAAATGCAAAGCTCTCCCTGACCACCGATGGGCACCGGATTGAAATCATTGTCTAGTATATACAACCTGTAATTCATCAAAGGTTTTCCAATGGGTATCCGTTGATTCAATGTAATTCCGTCGCATAGATAAAGGGCCGCGTTGATGGTAGTTTCTGTAGGACCGTATATATTGAGAATACTCTCTGTTCTAAAAGTCTCTTTTAGCGCGACATAGAGCTCAGGGCTGAAGGTATCACCCCCCACAAACAAGTATTTTATCCAAATCTTATCCTTTTCTATATTCTCTAGAAGCACCTTCATGAAGGCGGGAACGATATTCAATATGTTGATTTTGTTATCATGGATAAAGGGCCATAGTTTTAAGGGATCTTTCTTGACCTCTTCGCTAACCAGGAAAATTTTCGCACCAGTGGTTAGTGCAGAAAACAGATGCATCACCGAAACATCAAAGGTAATGGCTGCCAGCAGTAGATAATTGAAAGAGGCGTCCAGTTGGAACTTTTTCTTCAGACCTGTCAATTGATTGACTATATTACGGTGTTGGATCAGGGCGCCTTTGGGAATACCTGTGGAGCCGGAGGTGTAAATGATATAAGCAAGGTCATTGGAATTATTAATAGGTTCCGGGTTCTGATTGGATTCCCCATACAGGATGTCCGCAATGCGATCCGACAAAACCACTTCTCGGCACCTCTGCCGAAGTCTCGACTTTTCATCTTTTTCCAAAAAGGCGATTCCCTGGATATTCTTCAATACCTCGTCATCCGGTAATTTTCCCCCGTTGTTCATGATTGCGGTCATCAACTCCGCCATGGTAATCTCGCCTTCCTCCAAGACAGCAAGATCGATATTAGTATCTTGCAGCATAATGTCGTAACTGCTGGTCGCGTAAGGTCCACCGGCAATAATAGGCCCATCGAAACCCCATTGACGAATTAAAGCGAGGCTTTTGTGGCAAAAGTTCCTGAAGTAATTCATACTACGCACGCCAATAATATCGGGTTTGAAATTTTCCACTAGTGCCTTCATCTCGGCATAGTTATCGAAATCTACCTGGGATTTAGCTATCTTTCCAGTAATCCGTTCCCCAAAGATTTTATTCAAATAGGTCAACAAATACATCAGCCCCAAAGGCGGGTCTACTACATGGTACATCTCCAGTCTTTCATGTGAAAAATGCTGCGATAGATCCAGTAACAGCAGACGTGTGGAGGAAGGATTATTTTTATGTACGGGGAAATATTGCCTCACTTTTTCATTAAAATTTTCTACTTTCCCGTAATCTTCGGGTAAAAACTCCCCTTTGATCTCATCCCTGGCGATGCCGATATAATTAAGCAAGTCTAAAAAAGTTTTGATATCTACCGGGAGGTAACTGTTGTACTTTTGAACCAATTCATCTTCTGTTAGCATAGCCATTTGATTGGGCAGCACATTTCGCAATCGTTCTTTGTTCAGAAAAAATTCTCCCAGATACTCTGCCTGACATTGGCGAGTAAAACTCTCCGAGAAGGGCAAGGTATAAGGTAGTTCATGGTATCCCAGGTCCATTGATTTCACAATAGATTCCTCAGAGATGCCGTGCTCCATGGCAAATCGAGCCATGGCGGTGTTGGGGTAAATTTTTAATATGTGCATATAGCCGAAAGGAAGCCAGCGGAAACTTTTTATAAATTCCAATGAAGCCCTGGCTTCTTCTTCGGTCTCAGTGGGGAAACCGTGCATAATTTGAACTCCCAGTATAGCCCGTGGATAGTTTTCGATAATATATTCGACATTCCTATGCAGCCTTTCGATATTCACATTCTTGCGGATCAATTTTTGCAGCCGGGGGGAGGCGGTCTCCAATGCCAGGTCCATTGTAACTGCTCCAGCTTCCATCATGAGGTCGATAAAATCCGGCGTCAGGATATCCCCCCGGATGCCGTTGGGATAGTGCATGTGTATTTTTAATTTGTTTTTGATCACCAATTGGTAAAATTTACCGATTTCCTTTTTATTGAAATTAGGCAGGTCATCGGTGAATCCAAATCGCCGAATGCCCATATTGTAATACATATTGACTTCCTCGAAAAGGTTCTCGCCTGAGCGCAGCGAGTATTTATCGGGCCAGATTTTAAAACAATAGAGGCATTTAAAAATACATCCCCTACTGAATTGAACTGTAATGCTGTTTTTAACCATGGATTGTCCGATATAAGGATGATACTTTTCATAATCCACCAATGAACGATTGGGGAACTGCAGTGTATCTAGGTCCATCACCTGAGGTCGTTTAGGGGTAACGATTTTTTTACTACATCTTCCTTCAAAATTCTGAAAATTGATATACTTAAATTTACAAATCAGTTCATCTTTGGTTAGTAATAGAGAGGCACTGCTGTCATCCAGCATAGTGAGGCTTCGTGCTTCTGGCAAATCTGCGCTAATAGGTAGATAAGCCCCCCCGGCTTTTAGAATTGCCAGTATGCTCACCACCATATCCAAGGAATTATCCATCAGGATGCCTGCAATTTTGTCTGATCCGAGCCCTCTTTTTCTCAACATTCGTGCCAGCCGATTTGCCATCTCATTTAATTGGTTGTAAGACAGGCATTGAATTCCATCCGTCGCCACAACAGCGATTTTGTGGGGTGTCTTTTCCACCTGCTCTTCAAATAAGAGATGAAGGGTTTTCTGATTCGGGTAGTCAGCATCGGTACGATTAAAATGAAACAAAAGTTGATTTCGTTCTTCTTCTGAAAGAAAATTTACAAGGGATAATGGGACATTAACCCCAGGCAACGCACGGTTCAATAAATGAATTAAGTTAGAAATAATCCCTTGAATAGTACTTTTCCGATAAACCAGAGGATTGTACTCTACCTTCCCTTCAATACTCCCTCCATCTACTCGGAGAAAAGAAAAAATCAAATGAAGGTGGAGATGAAGGCGTTGCAAATATTTTGGCTCATGAATATTTTCAAGTAGTACCACTGTATCAAATAACCGGAAATCCCCCTCAGCGGCAGGTATATTCAACTGTTCTGCCAAAATCTCCACCGGGAAATTCTGGTGTTCCACTGCCTCTTGAAGGGTCTCTCTTACTCGCAGCAGGAGATCCTTAAAAGTCATGCCATCACTCAACTGTGCCCTTACAGCCAGGAGTGTATTGATAAACTCGCGATCAGCTTCCTGCTTATAGATGGGCGTTCCGACAATGATATCGTTTATTCCTGTATATTTATTTAATAATTGCATCAGGCCTGCCAGCAAAAGAATATGTAGTGTGTAATCATTGCCGCCGCAGATATTCATTATACTGGACGTCAGAGAGTCACTAAATTTAAAATCTACTTCCTCCGGTTCTTTGGGTTGATACCCGGGGACACTGTGTTTTATCACAAAATCATATGGAAAACTGCTCTTTATCCATTCGCCAGCCAAATGCTTTAACCAATAATTTTTTTCTTTAAGATTCTGATTGGCTGCGATCAATTGCTCTTCTGAATAATATATACTTCTCATGGTACGATCTCCTTTTTCTTTTTTAAAAATTAAAATTTACCTCCGGCATATTAACCTGAGCCGTCTCCAGCCGGTGAGAAACTTTGATGTCTTTTAGTTTAATATTTTTATTTTCAGTCACAATACGAGAAATTTCTTCATAATGTTTGGCAAATCTCTCAATAGTTTCCCTTTTAAATAACTTTGTACAATATCTTAATGTAAAATGAACAACCTCAGAAATTTCATTAGCATGAATAATAATATCAAATTGTGTGGTCTTCACCTCTATAGGATAGAGACTAAAAACCAAATTACCAAGTCCCGGTCCCTCTTTGGGTACATTTGAATTCTCGACATAAATATTATGGAGGGTAAAATGAGTATCAAATAATACCTGCCGTCCGGCATCCCGCTGGATACCGAGCAGGTTAACCAGTTCATCGAATTGATAATCTTGGTTTTCATAGGCTTTTAATGCATTGGTTTTTACTTCTTTTAGAAAATCAAGAAAGGTAATTTCTCCGTAGGGGTGATTACGCATAGCCAATGTATTCACAAAAAATCCGATAACATGCTCCAGGTCTACATGGGGACGCCCCGCGCTGGAACTTCCCACCACTATATCTTCCTGCCCGGTGTATTTATACAAAAGGATATTATAAATAGCTAATAATGCCATGTAAAGGGTGGCCCCCACTTTTGAGGCAATTTCATAAATGTCCGCTATTAGATTTTTATCTAGGACAAATATGATGGTATCTCCTTCAAAGCTCTGGACCTTCTGCCTAGGGTAATCGGTAGATAAATTGAGCGTCGGGATATCACCGGAAAAGACATTTAGCCAGTATTCTTCTTGCTTTTTGAGAACACCGGATTCTCTTAGATTATTTTGCCAGATGGAAAAATCTTTATACTGGATTCTTATAGAGGGAAGTTCCATTCCGGCAAACAATGATATAAATTCTCTGATATATAGCTGGAATGATGTCCCGTCACTAATGATATGATGCATATCGTATATTAACAGATGGTTCTCTTCTGCCAATTTTAACAGCCCCACCCTCTGCAAGGGAGCTTTACCCAGATCAAAAGGCTGCACAAAAGCATTGATGATGTCTTTGATTTGCTGGTTTGAAATGGCGTGGATTTCGCTGTTTGCGTCTATCTGGGTAATTTTTAAACCGACACTTTCATGCACTCTCTGTACCGGATGATGATCCACCATTTCAAAGGAAGTCCGAAGCAACTCATGCCGTTCTATCATTCGATTAATTGTGCTCTCTAAGCATTCATAGTCTAGGGGACCATCAACTTGATACACCCCCGGGATATTATCACTGGTTGTAGTCTTGATCTGACTTAACAAAAACATGCGCATCTGTGCGGAGGATAATGGATAATATTCCTTTTTTTCTACCGGCTGAATCGAGGTATATATCTCTTCCTCCGATCCCATCAAGTACCGGGATAATTCTCTTATAGTTGGAGTTTTAAACACTTCTCCCACAGGTAATTTCATATTTAATTCTTTATTTACCCTTGCAGCCATTATCGTGGCGTTTAACGAGTGCCCACCTAGTTCGAAGAAATTGGAATCGATGCCGAAGGTATTTTTTTCCTTCCCCAGCAATGCAGACCATATCTTCATGAGTGTTTCTTCAACATCATTCCGGGGAGCTACCAATTCCTTCCTTGTTTCTAATCCAGGTTCCGGCAGTGCTTTTATATCAACCTTACCATTTGGAGTTAATGGCAACCGCTCCAGCGAAATAAAATACATTGGGATCATATAATCCGGTAATTCTTCCCGCAGGTATTCCCTCAGTTCTTTGGATAAAGAGCCTGTATCCGGCATCCTATTATTTACTTCAAATGTATATTCAACTCCATTAAACAGCGCTTCGTAAAATTGTTTCATGGAAATATCTTTCCTTTCGAGGTTCCCGCTTGATCCGGGAGAATAGATCATATACGCAGGCCGATCCGGCCGGATTTCAGTGGGAATTTCGATCATATTGGGAGTATCGTCTTCCTTTTCCATTTCTTCGATATGGGTTATATTAATAATGGCTATATTCATATTAACTCTATTTCTCAATTTTTCCGCTGTGTCCACCCAATCATCATTGGTTACTATAATTCGACTTTCGGAATCTTCAAGGATATTAGTCAATTCTTCCAGGGAAGAAGAAGTATCTAAATGAACATATACCTTACCGGATTTCATCGCTCCAACGGCTCCAATTGCCAGGTGAGTATCCTGGTTGACTAGTAGTGCAATGGTTTCCAGTTTTTCTTCTTCTCTTTTTTCTTCCTGGATATAAGTGACCGAATGGGCTTTTTCCCTTTGTTCTTCAAGGGCTTTTCGCATTTCCATACCTCTTGAACCACACACCGGGCAATCGGGATCCGGTTCTATTTTAAGCTCTTCCAGGAAATTCCCTCTCCAACCGATTTCCCAATCAAATCCCTGCTCTTTACATAGCCTTATGAAATGATCACTGAAAAGATGAGTCATTGCTTTATATCCTGGAGTAAAAGCCAGGTCAGTGGCGGCACCTCTTTGATTAAAATAAAAAAATTTGTTATAAGCCGGTTCTTCAAATCCCAATAAAATTTTCAATGCTTCATTTACTACTACTCCAGTACTGATGAAAAGGGATGTTGATACGACAGGAAGGGGGTTTTTACTATAATTCGCGACATAATGTTTCATCGCATTAACTATAGTTTCCAGCTTTGCCTTATCGAATAGGCAGTGATAACATGGAGTATGGGGTGAATGTAATACCGCCGCATAAGCATTAATATCCGTCATAGATATGATCAAATGAGGAATTTGTTTAACAATTGCACATTCAGATAAGATGAACTTATCTGCCGGGCCATCGAACATATCGAAAATAATGGCCGAATCTCCTACTAGTTCAAATACGTTTTCACGGGTTAGTTTCTGGGTGCATGGTACTACCTTAACATGGGGATTGGTTTTGCCGACCGTAATTTGGGCAGAGATTGCTTTGTTCATTCCCAGGCGTTCGTCGTTATGTAAGAACTGACGGTTTAAGTTACTTAATTCAACTGTATCAAAATCGCAGATTTTAATAGTCCCAAAACCAGCTAATGCCAGTTGAGTAACTGTGGGAGAAGCACCGCCGCCGGCACCGGCAACAAATACGGTGGTGCTCTTCAATTTTTCCTGGGAAGCCTGGCCCCAACCGGCCAAAAGCATCTGGCGAATGTACCTGATTCGTTCTTGCTTCGATAATTTGTATCGGTCATCATACTTCTCAAGGATGAGACAGGCCAACCGATTGGCATATTGATCCAAGGTTTCAAAGGTTAACGAGCGCTTGTTGGATTTTACAGCGATTTTCTTGCGGTTCATTCCCGCTTGCTCAATATAATGTTTTTTAATTCCTAACTCCCGGAAAGTAATTACTTTTTTCTGATTTTCCATTTTCTCTTTCCGGTCGACCCGAGGAGGAGATATCCCCTCATTTGCTTTTGAAACGATGTAGGCACATATGTATTTCTCTCCCTGCTCGTCGCCAGGTTTGACACCGAGCATTGCGGCAGCCTTTACAATCACCAGCGCATCATCCACAATAGGATGTTTACGCAACCGATTCTCTATCTCTCCCAATTCGATCCGGTATCCCCTAATCTTTACTTGTTTATCGATTCTTCCAAGGAATGCTATAGTACCATTGGACAGCCAGCAGGCAAGATCGCCAGTACGGTAGGCAGGATAATGAAGTGACGAAGTGATGGTGGAATGCAGTGATGGAAAGACAAACTTATCTATGGTTAATTCCGGTTGGTTCAAATAGCCCCTAGCCAGACAGGTTCCAGATATGCACAATTCACCCGGAACACTTATGGGTAATAAATTCAAATCCTTCCCCAATACATATATATTGGCATTATAGATGGGTTTTCCTATTACCGGTTGTTGTTGATATTTTTCAAAATTTTCAAAATCGACAAAGGTGGAAATGCAACCGATGGTAGCTTCCGTGGGACCGTAATGATTCATGATATGAAGATGGGGACAAAGTGCATGGGCTTTTTCAAGGTCTTTCACGTTAATGGGTTCACCACCTATCACAGCCAATCGCAACGTCCGGCATTTCAGCAGGGAAAAACCGGGCGCATTAATAATTGCTGAGAAAAGAGAAGGAGTTACCTTTAAATAAGTAATTTCCTTCTGCAGAATGTAGTCCAATAACCCGTCGGGCAATAAATACATTTCCCTGGATAATATGTGTAATTGGCCGCCGTTTAAAATCGAGGGGAATAATGTAGTATAACCTAGGTCAAAGGCAAAAGAAGATGTCAATATGGCCTTATCACATGGAGTTAAACTTGTGGTTTTGGTGAACCAATGAACATAATTGACTACGCTCCGATGGGAAAGGATAGTGCCTTTTGGTTTACCGGTGGTGCCGGAGGTGTAGATGACGTAAGCATCATTGTCTGCTAAGGCAGTTAATCCGAAGGTTGAGATTGAGAGAGATGATAGATTTGAGATATCGATTATTCCAAAAGATACCTTCTCTATCCCAGCTTTAAGCTTAGCTATGGTTTCTGGTGTTGCCACCAAAGTTTTTGCATTGCTATCCTTTAACATATATTCAATTCGACCACTGGGGAATTCCGGATCTATTGGCATAAAAGCACAGCCAGCTTTCATTATTCCCAAAATTCCTACAGGTATATCTACAGAACGCTCCAACATGATGCCCACAACTTGATTCGGAGTTACCCCCTTTAACTTTAACTCCATTGACAGTTGATTTGCTTTTTCATGCAACTGTCGATAAGTCAGCACTTGGTTAACAATTAATCCTCTTCTGATGTCTTTTTTGTATTGATCTACCTTTTTATTCATTTCCAGATAAAAGCTGGTGATCATGGAATTCATTCGATCATCTTTAAAATAAATGTATGGATAATTAAGTTCTTCAGTTGTTAAATAATTAGAGTTATTGTTAAAGCTTTTTTGACTGTAGGTTAAAAACTCCTCAAAATTAGAGGCATAAGCATACATCTGGTATTTTCCAGCATCCTCTAAGATTGGTGCCCCCGGTTGAGCATGCAAACGCGCCCAATGTAGTTCACCAAAACATGAATGGTTATTTATAATTTTAGACAGCAATTGTTTACTAGGCTCAATATCTTCCTGAGTAAAACAAGGGAGACCAGTGATTAAATTCAACCTTACTTCAATATTAGGATATTCATCACATCGGTCCATAAACTGCATAATATCTTCATCAGTAGGCTGGGGCTTGACCAATCCCATGGAGAATAACAACTTCCTGTGCGTCTCGGAGGGAGTACAAATATCGAAATCCCAGTATACATATTTAAAGGTTTGGCTGACCAACTTGATCAATTGCGCGGATGGGGGTGTTAATGTAGAAAAAATACAAAAGTGCCCGGAGAGATCAATTCCCTCCCATATCTGTCGACAATATTCAACTAGACGCTTATCCAGGATATCAAATTCGAACATAAAAGTAGATGTATATGGTTTGGCCTCCATTATATCTTTCCTGACTTCTTCTACTCCACGTTTAAATACTTTTTTTCGGTTGAATGCCTTTTGATGTACTCGATTACAACCGCCACAGTATAGGCAGTTCATTTCACACCCTTTATGGGTAACGATAAAAAATGTGCCCAAACGTGAAGTATAATGGGAAAGTAATATTTCATCCAGGTGTGATAGATAAACTTCCCGACTGACGGTCTCATCCTGAACATAACCGATTGGATTCACAATAATCCGCCCGTCATTTTTATATACGCAATTGGGGATACTACCAATATCCTCTCCCCGGCATATTCTCAACAGTGGGTCCTCACCATCCCCTCGAACCAGGATATCAAAACAGTCATACATCATTATTTTTTCCGGGTAATAGGAAGCAGTATTGCCCCCCACAACAATTTTTATTTCTAATGAATTATTTCGGGCATATTCTTTTATGATTGTCCCCATTTCGATTACCCGTGCGATGTAGAGAAACCACTTCATACTAATGGCAACAATTTCCGGCTGAACCTGCTGCAAAAGTGTCTCAATATTTTTTTTCATGGAAGCATAGTCCGTACTATTATCATAGAACTGGCAGCGTGTTTTGATCCCCTTCCGCATTAAATAAGAACCCAGGTATAATAAACCAGTAGAAGGAGTCCCCGATGTATCTCCCAGAAGTAACACTTGGGCTTTAGTTATTTCTTCATCTTTAAATTTCCGCCAAAACCAGTCTATACTTAATTCTGTGACCACTTCCTTTTCAAAACTACCGCTGTGCGACTTCGACGATCGGGCTTCCATTCCATCGTCATTAACTCCCACCAGATCGATCAAATGGTTCCGGTAAAGAGTTTGAACCAATGGAACCAAATCTTCAAATTCATCCACAGTATAAATCTCCGGCCGGTTATTGAATTGAAAGAAAACTTCCAAGAGGTCGGTCTTGTTCATAGTATATATGAGAAATGCAGCTTCATTATCTTCCATGGTTTTAATTTGTTTATAAATGGTTTTTAAATTTCTCCTGCCGTCAAAAAGTACAATTAACTCAGCCATATTCTTATTGACAATCACACTGTTGTGCCAATTTGTTTTTAACAATTTCCAACCACTTTTAGAGAAAGGCTGCTCCAGATCAGCATGATAAATAAAAAGATTCTTATTAAAACAACAGGTTTCCATTTGTTTATTCACCCCGACGTCTGTGCCTATGGATTCCAACAAGTTATATATATCACTCAGATCAATAGGAGAAAACACAGCGGTTTTATCCGGAGTTTTTTCCACCTGCTCTTCAAACCATTGATGGATGGTCTTTCCAGAAGGGTATCCTGTCTCAGTATTATTAAAATCCAGTAGAATCTGCTTTTTCTCTTGCGGAGTTAGCATGCCCAGGTGAGAAAGCGGTAAATCTACATTAAAAATGGCCTCCCGAAGCAGTTGGTTAAAATGGCCGACCAGCTTTTCTAGGGTGGTTTTCTTATACAATGCCGTGTTATATTCCAAAATTCCTATGATATAGGGAATACTCCCATCTGCTTCTTCTATCCGGAAAATAAATGTCAGACTGCACGGAGTATGTCGGAGATATTTTTTATTATGGATATTTTCAAGTAGAACCGCCACATCAAAAAGTGGCGATCCCTCTTCAAATGTATCTGCATCAAACTTTAGTTTTTCTGTTAACAGTTCGATCGGATAATTTTGATTATCAATAGCATCGGTGAGGGTTTGTCTTACCTGCAATATGAATTCTCTAAAAGAGACATTCTTTCCCACCCTATTTCTCAACACCAATATCGTATTTATAAAATCACCGTCCATTTCTTGTTCATAAATAGGTGTTCCGACAATAATGTCTCGATTGCCGATATACTTGTGCAGTAAAAGGATGACGCCAGCAATAAACAGCAAGTTCAAGGTGAAATTTGAACCTTTACTCAACACCATTAATTTAGCTGCAATTTCCTCATCAAATTTAAAAATGGTGGAATCAAACTCAGCGGCTTCATCAATATAGGTACTTGTTTTTTTGTAGTCATAGGGGAAATGGGCTTTTACCAATTCTCCAGCCAATTGCTTTAGCCAAAAATCCTTTTCCTTTAAATTTTGTTCTGCGGCTATTCTCAACAATTTTGGATAATTCTTATGGATCATAAAACACTCCTTTCTTAAAATTCCAATTCCATTTTCGGCTGATCAACTGTGGCACTTAAAAAATGGTGCGAAATGGTGATATCTTTTATTTTGATATCTTTATTATCTATTACGCTGGCTATAATTTGTTTGAAGTAAGCTATGAACTTCTCTATGGTTTCTTGTTTAAACAATTTCGAACAGTATTCGACTGTGAATCTCACCTTTCCCTGAATATCCTCGCAAAAAAAGGCCATATCAAACTTTGAGGCCTGGTTATCATACTTATACGGTCTAAATTTCAATCCAGATGGCCCGGTTCCAGAAATATCATCTACCGCTCTTGTCTCATTCTTTTGGTTCTGTAGAATAAGGGCGACATCGAACAATGGATTTCTGCCCATTTTTCTGGATACTAATATTTTTTCTACCAGCTCTTCAAATTGGTAATCCTGGTTTTCAAATGCCAACAAAGCTTTTTCTCTGACTTCCGCTAAAAATACTTTGAATGTCTTTTCTTTGCAGGGATAATTCCTTATTGCCAGTGTATTTACAAACATACCGATGAGAGGTTCAATATCCGGGAATCTCCTCCCTGCAATCCCCGTACCAATAATGATATCTTCCTGGCCACTGAGTTTGGCCAGTAATACACTATAAAACGCAATCAATACCATAAACAGGGTGACATCTTCTTCCCGGGCTAATTCTTTAATATCTGTGGTTTCCTTTTCGGTTATTTCAGACTTTACCCAACCACCCTCAAAACTCTGATAAGGCGGTCTTTCATAATCGAATGGCATATTCAATTCTGGAATACCTCCGCTAAACTCTTTTAACCAATAATCCTCCTGGTGCTTTAGCGCCAACTTGACTTCAGGATTGCTCTGCCATTCCGAATAATCTTTGAATTGAAGTTTTAAGGATGTCAATTCTTTGCCAACCATGAGAATCATGAACTCCCTTACAAATATTCCCATTGAAATACCGTCCGATATTATATGATGTGTATCTACAATTAAAAAATGTTCTGTCTCAGCTATTTTTATCACTCCCACTCTTAATAAAGGCGCTTTTGATAAATCAAAAGCTCTAACAAAAGTTTTTATCATTTTATCGATTTTTTCGTTTACTAAGATCGAGGCCCCGGGTGATATATCGTTTTTTGAAAGGTCATAATAGTCTATCTCAAAATCCACAGATTTGTGTACCTTCTGCACGGGTGTATCATTTACCATTACAAATGATGTTCTCAAACTCTCATGTCTTTCGATCAGCTTCCTAAAAATTTTCCCCAGTCTATCTTTATCGCACTCCCCCTCCAGTATCACCATATTGGGCATGTTATAACCGAAGCTGTCTGGTTGAATTTCCTGCATGAGGTAAATTCTTTTTTGCGCAGAAGATAAGGAATAATATTCTTTTTCCTCAGTAAGCTCTATCTCCATAAGTACAAGCGGTATTTCATTATCTAATTTCCCTGAAATATAATTAGCTAAACCTTTTATTGTAGGTGTGTTAAAAAACTCAGGAATTGGTACCCGGGTTCCTATCTCTTTCTGAATTCTTGCAACAACAGCTATAATTTTCAGAGAGTCCCCCCCCAATTCGAAAAAATCATCATCAATACCCACAGGTTTAATACCAAAAAACCTCTGCCAGATATTAACCAATTCTTGCTGAGTTTTATTTTCTGGGGGAGTATAGGAAGTAGAAATTTTAGGTCTCTCATAAAACGTATCGAAATGATCATCATCAAGTGAATCAACAATGCCCGATTCTAATTTTATGTTATAATTATCTACATATTTAACTACTTCTCCTAAATCGCGTGATGAAATAATTACATGAGCCAAATCATTCTCAAGTATACGGTCAAAAACCTGGATACCTTGCGAAGGTGATATGGCCAAAATATTATCACTAAGGTCGGTGGAGAGATTTGCTGCTTTCGCAGCTTTGATTGCCATGCCCACTTCACTCCAATCACACCAATCGATAGTTACTGTATAGGTACCTTGTTTCTGTTTATAATAAGCAAATACTCCCAGGAATTCATGGCCTGCGTTATATCCAACCTGACCGAATTTTATTTTATATAGGAGATTGCCGATGGATGAAAAAAGGACCATAAAATCCAATTTATTATTTGCCAGGAGTTCATTTATTACTAGAGTACCTCTCACTTTTGCAGCCAAGAGTTCTTCTGTCATCTCGCGTGTCCGACGATGAATAACACCTGCATAATCGATAAGTCCTGCTGCATGGATAACTCCGTTTATTTTCCCGAAACGTTCCTCTGATTTCCCGATAGCTTCTTTCATTCGTTCATAATTTGATACATCGACATGATGAATATATATCTCCGCTCCGAGGTTTTCCATTTCTCTTATTTTTCGTATCTGCTGGCAAAAGGTTTCCCCCTCTTTGTCATCGCGCGTCAAACAATCATCCCATTGATCGCGTGGTGGGAAATCCAAAATATCGATTAATATTAACCTGCTCTTATGTCTTCGCGCCATATGTTCAGCGATAGTAAATCCCATGCCTCCTAATCCACCGGTAATCAAGTAAACACCATTTTCCTTGAAACGACAACTATTTTGGGAGTTGCCATTCAGTCGGATGGGTTCGTAGCTTTCTTTCCAGCGATAACTGCCGCGATAAGCCACCACTAAATGCTCAGAAAAGTTCGTAGAAAACTCCCGGAGAATTTGAGTTACGAGTAAATCCATTTTATCAACATCCAGACCAGGATCAATAATATCGATACTCCGACAGCAAACATTACTATATTCTAGGGGAATTACCTTGACAGGTCCAAGAATGGTCGCTTTTTCAGGGCATAATGCTTCCTCTCCTGTTGCGGACTGCATACTACTGGTAATAACTCCTAGTTGAATTTCATGATAAATACTATTTTTTCCGATGGCCTGGGCGATATTAAGCAGGCTATAAAGTCCTAAATCTTGCACTTGATCGATTATTCCTAATTTCAGCCTATTTTCATTGCCAGAAGCTATAGACCAACAATGGATAATATTATCAGGTACATTCCCGGATTTCAAAAGCTCTTTGAATAACATGTCGTAACTATTAGTGTCCTGTGGATTAACTGTATACTCATTGAAATTAATCCCTCGATAGGCTGCCCCGGGTCTAACAATCACCATATTAGTATTTTCTTCTTTCAACCGTTCTGCCAGATGCTCCCCCACCGGAACACCATTCAAAAACAAAAGCCAAATAGATTGCGTTCGCGATCTTTCTATACTATTAGGAAGGGGTGAATATGTCCATGTCGGTATATAAAACCAACCTGTCATATCATGAATTTTTTCCAGACGCTTTTTTGGAAAAAGAGATTCTTCTTTAATAAATGGATCCATATCAATCCAATAACGTTGCTTTTCAAAGGGATATTTAGGAAGTGGGACACAGTAGCCATTGTTGTTTTTTGAATAAAATTCCTTCCAGTCAATTTTTCGTCCATTTAACCATAACCGACCGATACGAATTAATGATTCCCTATCCACCGTGTTTTCTATTTTAATGGGAGAAGTGACTTCATCTTCAGCTAAAAGCACGTGAGTTTCACCTGCTTCCGGTGACTTTAAGGCATGTATGATTTCTTCCACCATCGAACATACCGCCATCCACCTGTATTTGAATTCCTTCCGGCCTAAATGCAATGTATAAACAACATCTGCAAGGTTTATGCTGGGATTCTTTTCGAGATAATTTGCTAAATTTTGAGTCATTTTTTGCAAAGCGATTTCACTTTTAGCAGATAATAATATTAACTGGTATGGTCGTAATAGAGACGACTCTTCATCGACTCCCGCCCTTTTGGGGGGTTCCTCAAGAATAATATGGGCGTTGGTGCCGCCCTGGCCAAAGGAACTGATCCCTGCTCGCAATGGATATCGCCCATTTTCCCACGCCGTCGGTTTTGAATTGACATAAAAGGGGCTGCTTATAAAATCGATGCCGGGATTGGGTATTTCAAAATACAAACTGGAAGGAATATAGCTATGTTTTAATACCAATACGGTTTTAATAAATCCTACCACCCCGGCAGCAGAATCCAGGTGTCCCACATTGGTTTTTACGGAGCCAAGGGCGCAAAAACCTTTTTTATTAGTATTGAAGGCCAATTTTAGCCCTTCGATTTCAACCGGGTCTCCCAGGGCTGTTCCGGTTCCGTGGGCTTCAATGTAACCAATGCTCTCAGCTTCCACTTCCGCCATTTGAAAAGCCGTTTTAATGACTTCGGCCTGGCCATCAACACTGGGGGCGGTGAAACCGGCCTTCCTGACGCCGTCATTGTTTATTGCAGACCCCTTTACCACTGCATAAATATGATCCCTATCAGCAATGGCATCCTGGAGGCGTTTCAAAACCACAACACCGGCGCCATCCCCAGCGGCAAATCCATTGCCCCCAGCATCAAAAGCCCGACAGTGGCCATCCGGCGATCCGATCATCCCCTCCTGGTATGTATAACCCCTTTTACGAAAGCGGATAACGGTAACACCGCCGGCTAATGCTATATCGCATTCGCCGTTCAATATGGACTGGCAGCCCAGGTGTATAGCCACTAATGATGTGGAACAGGCGGTGTATAATACAAAACTCGGCCCCTTTAAATCCAGCTTATAGGAGATACGCAGCGTTAAATAATCCTTCTGGCTCAACTGATTGGCTGCAAAACTTCCAATTTCACTATCTTTGCCGGATAATAAGACACGTGCTTGCCAGTTGAAATTGGGGGTGGCACCGGCATAAAGACCGATTAAACCATCATATATCCCGGGAATACAGCCGGCATCTTCTAATGCCGCCCATACGCATTCATGAAAAATCCGCACCTGGGGATCCATAATTTCGGCTTCTCTCGGTGTATATCCAAAAAAAGGGGCGTCAAAGCACTCGATTCCTTCGATTATGCCGCTGGCTTTTACATAATGAGGATGCTCCAGTAACGCCGGATCAAGACCATCGTCAAGCAATTCTTCATCGCTGAAAAACGAGATGGACTCCCTACCGTTTTTTATATTATCCCAGAATTCATGAATATCCACTGCACCGGGAAATTTCCCTGCCATTCCGATCACAGCGATCTCCAATCCTGTTCGTTCTTTCTCCATTTTTTATCCTTTCCCAGCTTCCAGTCGCTTCTGAAGTCGCTGCCGCCGGTCCATTTTGCCTCTTTCAAGGGCTGCCGATCGATCGCGATGGTCTGCCATTGATACCTCTTTTTTAGCGTTGGGATTTAAATACTCCGCTAACGAATGCACGGTGGTATACCGGAACATGCTGACTATCGGTATTTCCAACTGGAATACTTCTCTTAACTTGCCATTTATCCTGATAATATCGAAAGAGGTTCCACCCACCTCGAAATAGTTGTCGTGGATGCCGACTTTATCCCGGTTTAAAACTTCCTGCCATATCCCGGCGATCTTTTTCTCTATTTCATTTTGTGGGGCCACATAAGTGGCGCTGGGATCTATTCGTTTGGCCAATAACTCCAGGGCCTTGCGGTCCACTTTCCCATTGAGAGTCAGGGGTATTTTTTCTACTTGCATAAAATGCGCCGGAATCATATAGTCGGGCAGTACACCGGCCAGGTATTCCCTCAATTGGGGAATATTAAATTCTTTTTCCGTCGCAATATATGCAAATAGGGACGGAACAGCGCCAGCGCTTTCCTTAAATAATACTACGGCCCCTTTTATGTCTTCATGCTTCAATAGTTGAGTTTCGATTTCTCCCAATTCGATGCGGAAACCCCTTATCTTTACCTGGTGATCGATGCGGCCTAAAAATTCGATGTTACCGTCGGGCAACCACCGGGCCAGGTCGCCGGTACGATAAAACTTTGAATGATGAGTGATGAATGATGAATGATGAAGATCGATAAATTTTTCCGCGGTTAATTCCGGGCGGTTCAAATATCCCCTGGCTAACCCTACTCCTGAGATGCACAGCTCCCCTTTTACTCCAATGGGTTGGAAACGCTGGTTTTGATCTACTATGTGTAAATTGATATTATCGATAGGTCTACCGATTGGTATCTCATTGATGTTTTCTCCAGCCAAACAATTAAAGAAAGAGACATCTACGGTGGCTTCCGTAGGGCCGTATAAATTTACCAAATTGACGCCGAATTTGGCGGTCAACAATTGTCGGAACATTGCAACCTGACGCCCCCCTAATGCTTCCCCACTGGAAAATACCTGTCTTAAATTGGAAAGCCCGGTCAGGTTGACGGAATATTCACAATATTCCAGAAAAACCTGCAACATGGAGGGGACAAAGTGTATTGTACTGATCTTGTTTCTTGCGATGGTTTTTATTATCGCTTCCGGGCTTTTTTCTTCATCGACGCCCAGAAGGCAAAGCGAAGCGCCCTGGAAGGACCACCAGAATAATTCCCATACAGACACATCGAAAACTGCAGGTGTTTTTTGCAAGATCACATCCCCTGGGTTGATTGGGTAATATTTTTGCATCCAATGGAGCCGATTCACCACTGAGTGATGTTCGATCATTACACCTTTTGGATTCCCTGTGGATCCAGATGTGTAAATGACATAGGCGATATTTGAAGAATTGGAAGCGTGGCAGCATGGAAGCGTGGAAGGGTGGAAATTAGAAGGTTCTAAAGAATCTATAAAAATAATTTCAACATCCTTCTTCTCTTTTGCTATTCCACTCTTCCAATCTTCCGCCCTTCTTATCATTATCTTTGCTGCACTGTCCTTCAACATGTAATTGATGCGTGCTTCCGGGTATTGCGGGTTGATGGGCAAATATGCGCCCCCGGATTTTAAGATACCGAAAATTCCGATAATCATCTCCAGGGACCGTACCACCATAATACCCACTATGATATTGGGTTTCACTCCTTTTTCTCTTAATAGGCCGGCCAATTTACCGGAGCTTTCGTTCAATTCCCGATAAGAAAGATACGTCTTCTCTTCTTCTCTTCTTCTCTTCTTCGCATCTCCTTCTGCTCCTACAACCGCGATATGGTCCGGCGATCTCTCAGCCTGCGCCTCGAACAATTGATGTATGGTTTTATCCCTTGGATATTCCGCTGCCGTATCGTTAAATTCATATAATAATTGCTGTTTTTCTTCAACGGTCAAGACATCCAACAGATACACCTTCTGTCCCGGGTTCTCTACCATGCCATCCAGCAAGTGGAGCACATTCCTGCTGAATCGTTCAGCCGTTTCCCCGGCATGGGGGGATGAAGGATATTTTACTGTTATAACCATTTGTGTATTAGACTCAGAT
Organism: Acidobacteriota bacterium; assembly: GCA_030837085.1. Classification (GTDB taxonomy): domain Bacteria; phylum Acidobacteriota; class Aminicenantia; order UBA2199; family UBA2199; genus JAKAGC01. Next base: position 65,933 of record JAUPLE010000150.1, read on the forward strand.
AGGACAAACACCAGGTCGAAACGGTCAAGATACCGGTTTTCCACTTGCAGCGAATCATAAGTTAGAGCAATCTTGAAGATGTTTATAGATCTGTTATTATTTATTTCCTGTAATTCCGCTAAAATACAATCTAAAGAGAATTCCGAATAATTAACCGCCTCGATCACTTCCTGTTTAGTTTGATCAATCAACTCTTTAACGGTCAAAGGAGAGGAAATCCGGTTCCTGCAAAATAGTATATTCCTATCCTTCCCGTCATTTCCGCCTGCTACAGGGGGCATTATACCCACGATCAAATCTTCAATACCTGTATATTTGTTCAGAACGATATTCAAGGCGCTGAGAAACAAAATAAACAAACCGATATCGGAATTTTTAGCTATTTTTTTCAATTTAACTATTAACTCCTCCGGGATGTTTAATTGAAAGGAAAGGGCCTGAGATTTCGCTGTGGTTTCTTTTATTATATCATGTATTGATGGCAACGATATTACCGGCAATTCTCCCGACAGTTTTTTCAGCCAGTATTCGTCGATAACTGTCTTTTTTATCTGCTCCATATATATTTTTCTCCGGGGCTATCACATTTTAAAAATCAAACTCAATCTCTTTTACCTTACCAAGTTCTTTTTCGACGGGAATCGTATAATCCAGGTACTGGAGTTTAGCTTGCCGGTTGTTCAATATATTTTCGACCAGGATTAAAAAACGTTCCTTCATCAACTCGATGGTCTCACGTTTGAACAATTTTGAACAATACTGGAAAGTACAGGAAATGCCGTTCTCTCTTTCCGATGCTTCTAAAGTTAAATCAAACTTGGATGTTTTCATTTCTAGCCCGTATGGCGCCGCCTTTACTTCCATTACAACTACACCTTTATCGCCCATCGACGTTATGGTCTGCAGTACAAAGGCGACATCGAACAGGGGATTTCGGCTGCGATTGTTTCTTAAGTTCAGCTTATTTACCAATAAACTGAAAGGATAGTCCTGGTTATCAAATGCTTCCAGGGTATTTTGTTTCACTTCCCGTAACAAGTCTTCAAAAGTTTTATGGGCCGCCGGCCGGTTTCTTAAAGCCAGTGTCTTCACAAACATACCGATTACGTTTTCCAGGTCCGCATGGTTTCTACCGGCAATAATCGAACCGATAACAATATCTTCCTGTCCGGTATATTTATATAAAAGTATATAATACATTGCCAGCAATACCATGAACAATGTGGTTTCCATCTCTTTAGCCAATCGATTTATCCGCTGGGTCAATTCCTCCCCCAGCGCAAAGATAACGATATCTCCTCTAAAATCCTGCACTTCCGGGCGGGGATAGTTGACTGGCAGGTTTAACTCCGGGATTTCATCCCGGAAAGTGTTCAGCCAGTATTCTTCCTGTGATCTGAAAAGGTCGGAACGAAAAAACCGGTTTTCCCATTCGGCATAATCCGGGTATTTTAACTTTACCGGCGCTAATTCCGCTCCGTTATATAGGTTGGAGAACTCTTTTGCCAGAACATGGTGGGACACTCCATCCGAAATGATGTGATGCGTATCCATTAATAATAAATGGGTACCTGGTGATAGTTTTACCAGGGTGGTGCGAAGTAGGGGGGCTTTACTTAAATCAAAAGGACGAACAAAGTTCTTGACGATTTGCTTGACGTCATTACCAGCCACAATATAGGGCACTCGGAAATCCATTTCTCGCTGGATAACCTGGACCAGTCGCTCTTCTATCATTCGGAATGAGGTTCGGAACGCTTCGTGCCTTTTTACTAATGCCTGCATTACCTGCTCAAACCGCACCTTGTCGATATCTCCTTCCAACGGAAGAATTCCAGTTATATTGTACGTGGTACCGATCCCCTCCAGTTGATTTAAAATATACATCCGCTGCTGGTCGGTGGTAACGGGGTAATAGTCTTTTTCTTCAACAGGTTCGACAATTAAAAAATCCTCTCCGGTCGAGTGAACGATTAATTGGGACAATTCTCTTACAGTGGGATTGGCAAATACATCCATTAATTGCAGTTCCACGCCAAATTCCTGGTGTACCCTGGAGATGATTGTGATAACCAGTAAAGAATGACCGCCCAGTTGGATAAAATTATCGTTAATTCCCACCTTTTCTACTCCCAGCACCTCCTGCCAGATGGCAGCTACTTTCTCTTCGATTTTATTGTTGGGAGCGATATAGAGGGATTCCGGGACGGCTGTTTCTTCCGGCTCCGGCAGCCGCTGACGGTCAATTTTCCCGGTAGCGTTCAGAGGCATTTTTTCAAGAAATATAAAGTACCGGGGAACCATATAATCCGGTAATTCCCCAACCAGGTATTTTCGCAGCTCTTCCGACGAAAGGGTACTATTGGAAACGATGTAGGCGCACAAATAGTTGTCGCCTGCTCCATCCGGTTTAGCCGTGACGACGACTTCCTTCACTGTCCGATACTTCAGCAGGGCGGTTTCGATCTCCCCGGGTTCTACCCGGAACCCCCGGACCTTGACCTGGGAATCCTTTCGCCCCAGTACTTTTATTTCACCTTCGGCGGTTAACCGGCCCTGGTCGCCGGTCCAGTAGAGAAGTCCCAGTTCTTCATCGGGGGTGAATACCACACTGCTGTTTTCCGGGTCTTGCCAGTAACCGGGCGCCAGGTAAGCACTAGATACTACGATTTCGCCAACTCCCATTTTTTCGACGATGTCCCCGTTCTCGCCCACCAGCAGGATTTTCGTTTCATCCAGTGGTTCGCCTAGGTGCACATCATCGAATGTATTTTCCGGGCCAATGCTGCAAATTGCGCTGACGGAGGATTCGGTCTGACCGTAGACATTGGCCAGCCGGGCGTGGGGGAAGTAAGCCCGATATAACTGGAGGTCGTGTTCCCTTAATGGCTCGCCGCCCAATAACACCCAACGGAGATCGTAAAACTGGTCTTTCTCGGTCAGGGTGTTGGCAAAGAATCGATACAATGAAGGTACGGAATGCCACAGGGTTATTTTTTCTTTAACCAGCAGCAGGTAAAGTCCTTCGATGTTGCCACCCTCTTTCAGGGAATAGGGGTATAAGCAGGCGCCGCTCAATAATGCGGAAAAAATATCCTGGACGCAACCGTCATGAGTGAAAGAGGTAAACAGGCTCATGCGGTCGTTGGAAGTGATGGCAAAACGCTGTATCCAATTGCGGGTGTAGTACATTACATTGCGGTGGGTCTGGTATACACCTTTGGGCTTGCCGGTGGAACCGGAGGTATAAAGGATATAAGCGGTTTTATCTTCCGATGGTTTCCTTTCGACAGTGGCACCCGCGGTATCTACCCCAATGTCATCGATGTTTAAGGCATGGATTTTCTTCCCTGCCTGTGCGGCTAATTCCTGGGCCAGTGCGAGATTCCGGCTGTCGGTCAGGATCGAATGGGTGACTGAATTTTCCAGGATGTAAAGCAGCCGTTTTACGGGGTAAGAAATATCCAAGGGGACATAGGTTTTGCATGCCTTCAGGGTACCGATGACGGCCGCGATCATATCAACTCCATGTTCGAATAATAATGCAACTTGTTGCACATTATCCCCCCCCACCCCGGGGGTAGCCCCGGTGATTATCAGCCGGGCAATCCTGTCGGCATAGTCATTCAATTGGCCGTAAGTAAGTTCCCTATCTCCTTTTTTTACGGCGGCCCGGGAGTAATATTGCCGTACTTGCTCTTCAAATTCTTTTATTATCATGATTGCTTACCTTCCGTTTATTAATGCACTATCCACTTATATATTTCATTCATCGGATTCATATTCCTTCATTTACATTAAAAACGACGCTGACCGAGGCGCCCTGGTGACAGTTAATCACACCTCGACTGCCTGCTCTGGGCATCACCCGTATCCATAAACCAGCATAGCGGGGCCCAAACAAGAAAAAGCCCCAGCTCATATCATGGATATCACAGCCGCTGACCCCCGCCTGGTATAAACCGGGAGATGATTCGACGTACTCCTGTACCACCCAATTTTTTTCATTGAGGGCGGTTCCCACCGATTCTTCCCACTCTTTTTCAGTGGCATTTATTCCCACGCAAACTCCTTTACCACCATAACTGCCGCCGGGTTTTATTACCAATCTCTCTTTGTGGGCCAGGATAAAACTCGGCAAGTCGATGGCTTTTCCTTCAAAGCTGGTGACGCCGGGCATGATTTTACGGGTCCAGGGTACATAAAGGTCGATGAACTCTTTCTCTTCCGCATTGAAAACCGTCACGGTTTCATGGTCCGACAGCAGCGCTAGATTCAACTTGTTGGCCAGCACCCGGGATACCGGGCCGTTCATTAAACGAATATTCCCGGTTTTAAAGACCGCCATAATTTCGTCCGGGACAAAACCGCGGTGCAACTCCACCAGGGTATGAATTTTTTCTCCTTTGTGGATGATGAATCCGTCGACGATTTCCAGGTTCTTGTAATCGCACATGTGCACACGCCCTTGCAGGTTGCTGTCCTTTTGCCGTAAAATATTTTTATACAACGTATTCAGATAGGATTGGGTGGATATCTTACCGTCCACGAAGCCGTCCCATACAACAGCGAGGTCGAGCTTCCCCTCCCTCTTCAATATCTCTCCCGGCGCCGAATGAACGACGTGTTCCAAAAAGTGGAGAATTAAATTTTCATTTATGGGCTTTACCCCATACTCTTTAAAGAACCGGGCGATCAGGGGGGTATTTAAATAGAGGGATTCCCAGATGGGGACCTGCCATCCGCCCAGGCTTGCGGAAAAATTGTACTCGACACACTTTAAACCTGTAGGTGATAATATAAAATCACCGCGCCCCATGAGATTCTCCAGGTGTTCATCATCGACTCCCTGGAATTGGTATTCAAAGGTACTGACGGGAACTTCATAAAACCGGCTCATTTTTTCGAAATCGTTCTCGAACACCCGTCGGGGGATCGATTTGATCAGCCGCCACATTTTCAAACCGACCGTTTTGAAGTGGTTTAGATTTTCCTGATGGATAAAGGTGGGCCAGGGCTGCAAAACAAATAGTTCATCCCTCAACTCCAATAATTTGAAATTGGAGCGGTCAAGACATGCCGGATTCTTTTGGACAAACTCCAGAAAATCGAGGTTTATCTTCGATAACCTGGCTTCAGCCGCTTTTATTTCTGCAGTTATCTCTATCATTTGCCTAATCCTTAGCCTTTATCTTTTACAATTTATTACTTATCCACATCAAAGACAATACTGATTTGTGCGCCCTGGTGGGTATTGATAATCCTGGGCACATCTTTTTTTGGCATCACCCGGAGAAAGGTCCCGGCATAGTGGGAACCGAATATGAAAAATCCCCAGGTTTGATCATAGGGGGCGCAGCCGTTTTCCCCCTGCTGGTATAAAGCAGGGGAGCTTTCCACCAATTCCTGGACCAGCCAACTTTTGGTACTGAGGGCGATTTCTACTTGTTTTTCCCATTCGTCTTGGGGCACATTTATGCCGAGATACACATTATCGCCGCCGTACCCCAGGGAAGGTTTCATTACAAGGGTATTTTTGTTTGCCGGGATAAAATCTTCCAACCGAATTCGTTCGTGTCTATAAGTTGTTTCTCCCGGGACGATTTTCCGGCTCCATGGGACATATTCCCGGATGATTTCCTTTTCGCCAGGGCTAAAAAAACCGGAGTCGGCGTCCGCGTGCTCGGAGAGCAACGCCAGGTTCAACTTACTGGACATCAAACAGGTAATAGGTCCGTTCATGATGGGGATATTCCCGGCTTTGAATGCCTTCATAATGTGGGGGGGCAGCACACCGGCATACCACTCGGTAAGGGCATGAATTTTTCTCCCTTTGTAATATACCCAATCATCAACCACATCAAGATGCGGGAAATCGCAGAGGAATAAATCACCTGATAAAGAGGGGTATTCGCGCCGCAGCAGTTCTCGGTATAATTGCTCAAGATACCCGGACATGGGGCCCAGGTTTTCCAGTATATCTTTCATCAAAACCAGGGCGATGTTTACCTCCCCAACATCGGAACGGGAAACCATGGGTTGTGCGACGCGTATACAGTGCGCCAGGTACTGCTCCAATAAATTCCGATTCTTAATGGTTATACTATATTCCTTTAAAAAGCGAAAAACCAGGGGATTTTTTAGATATAGGGACTCCCAGAGGGGAAGGCGATGGCCGCCGAGATTGCCGGCGATATTGTACTCCATGCACTTCAGCCCGGAAGGAGAGAAAATAAAATCCCCCCTGGCCAGGAGATTGTCCAGGTGCTCCTTCGTCACTCCTTCCATTTGAAGTTTGAGCACATTTACCGGCAGTGCATAGTAGGCGCTCATTTCCAGGGTATTGTTTTGAAACAATCGTTCGGGGATGCTTTTGATGAGGTTGAATAATTTGACGCCGGCTTCTTCGAACATCGCTTTTCTTTCCCGGCTGAGAAACGTCGGCCAGGGCTGCAATAAATGAAACCTGTTTCTTAACTCTTCCAGGTCGCTGAAATTGGCCCGGTTTAAGCAGCCGGGATTCTTCTCTACAAAGGCGAGAAAATCGAGGTTCACTTCCGATAATGCGCTCATGGTGTCTTTTATGTCCTTTGTGATCTCCATACCGCTCTTCCTTTTTATGATTCTTCGACTTCAATGATGATGCTTTCTTCCGCCCCCTGGCGCGTATTGATTACACCCCGGGAGTTTTTTACCGGTATCACCCGCACAAACCCGCCTGCATAGCGGGAACCGAAAATAAAAAAGCCCCAAACCGCATGATGGAGGGCGCAACCTGTTTCACCATGCTGGTACAGATAGGAAGCAGAGGGGACATATTCCTGCACCACCCACCGTCTTTCCTTTAAGCTTTTTTCAACCAGTTGTTCCCACTCTTCCTGGGGCGTGCTGTAACCGGGAAAGACCTCGCTGCCGCCAAGCCCTTCGGCGGATTTTAATACCAGGTGGTCCCGATTAGACAATATATAATCCGCCAGATTCAATTTTCCCATCCCACTGGCAGCTTCGGGAACGACCTTACGTGTCCAGGGAATATATTTTTTTATTACCTCTCGCTCTTCCAGGCTGAACATATCCGAATCTTGATGCTCATAAAGCAGCGACAGGTTCAATTTGTTGGACATGAGCCGAGTAATCGGCCCGTTGTACAACATTAGGTTCCCCCTTCTAACGGGCTCCATAAAGGTAATAGGAACGTATCCATTACACATTTCTATCAGGATTTGAATTTTTCGGTCTCCGTGGACAAGGAAATCATCCTTTATTTTCAGCGCCTCATAACCGCATAAGAATAAGTCCCCTTTCAATACATCACTTTTCTGCCGCAGGACCGGTTGGTAAAAATTTCGCAAATGGATGGCGGTTTCCGACTGCATGAGCCCATTGCTGCGAGGGAAAACCATGGCCATGTTAATTTCACCTGTTTCGCCGCATTCCCCGACGCCGGGATGTTTCTCCAGGAATGCATCCAGCACATGCTCAAATAAAATACGGAAAAAATGATTCTTACGTATCCGGATATCGGATTCATATAAAAACCTGGCAATGACTGGTATTTCGATGTATAAAGGTTCCAGGATATCCAGTTCCCATCCGCCCAAATGGGTCTGCATATTAAATTCAAGGCATTTGAATTCCCCGGAAGGAGTGATAATAAAATCACCGCGCCCCACAAGATTATTTATATATTGATCGTTAACGCCGTACAGCAGAAGTTTTGTCATACCCGGGTCAATCTCGTAATAGCTGCTTATTTCCTGAAAGTCATAGGAAAAAAAACGGGGAATGATGGACTTGATCAAATTATATACCTCCAGGACCGCTGTTTCCACTTCCTTTTTCTTTCGTTCATTAATAAATGTGGGCCAGGGCTGCGACCGGAAGTAAGTAAAACGCTCATCGGATAAAAGCGTATCAAAACCATGCCGCCCCAGGCAGGCCGGGTTTTTGCGGGCAAATTCAAGAAACGCCACATTGCACTCTGACAACTCCCTGTGCGCCGCATAAATTTCTGCTGTAAGATTCATGGCTTTTTTTCTACCTTGCTATTGAGTACCGCCGCGTTTCAGTTTTCTTTTTTTCCCACTCATGAAATATTCCCCGATGTTCCTGACCGGATCACTGGCAATACCAGCCAATATCTCTCTATACCGCTCCATTAGCTTTTCAATGGTGACGGGTTTAAATCGATTTTTATAATAATGACAATCGATTTCGATTCCATTTTTATATTCGGTCAGGTAACAGACAATATCGAATTTGGCATCCTGAACTTTTTCCCGGTGAAAACTGTCGAGATTATCCAGGATATCCCGCGGGGTGCTGCTAGTATTGACCATATTAAAAAACACGGAAAGTTCCGGGTATTTGATTTTCAATTGCCCACAGATCGATTCAAGGGGAATATCCTGGTAATCCAGCACTTTGAAGGTGTTATCCTGAAGGCGATTAAAGAAAGCGAAAAAGGACTCATCGACTACGACACGGTTACATAGGATCAGGGTATTGACAAAAAGTCCGATGATATTTTTTAATGCCTCATGTTGCCGCGCCGCTGCCGGGATAGCGATCATAATTTCTTCCTGGCCGGTGACCTGCGCCAACAATAGATTAAAACCGGCCAGCAATACCATAAACAGGCTGGCCTGTCGACTTTCAGCTATCGACCGAAGACGGATAGTGATATCATTGGGAATCACCGATCGGAAACCTGCACTGTCTTTTTTGTCAACGCCGGAAACACGAGAGAAATCATAAGGTAAATTCAATGCCGGTAGATTCCCACTTAACTGTCCCCGCCAGAATTCATTTGCTTTTCCCACTTGCGCTGCATCCTTTAGTAACTGATTCTGCCAGGCGGCGTAGTCTTTATATTGGATTTCAAGGGGTTCCCCAGGAGGTTCGATACTGTTTTTAAATGCATCGATCAATTGTCGGAACTCCTGTTTTAAAATTTCCGTTGACCAACCATCGGAGATGATATGATGCAAATTGAAAACCAGGTCATATTCTTCCGTCCCGCATTTTATTAGTTTAATCTTGAAAAGGGGCGGCTGTTCCAGATTAAAGATATACATGGATTCCTCCATAAATAACTCACGCCGTCTCTTTTCTAGCTCAGTCCCAGTAATACCTGAAAGGTCGATAACAATTAGGTCAATTTTGATTCGCTCCACCTGTTCGATCACCTGGACCGGTTCTTTATCTATCTCTTTGAAAGATGTACGAAGACTTTCATGCCTGGAGGTCAACCGTTCCACCACCCGGCGCACGAGTGCTTCATCAATAGCTTCAAATAGAGTTGTTACTCCCGGCATATTGAAAAGGGGATTGTCGGGTTCTGTTTTGCTAATATACCACAACCGTTTCTGGGAATAGGAAAGTTCATAATATTCTTTTTGCGGTTGTTTTTCGATATCCTTGAAACCGGTGACCTTACTGTTTTTTATAATCCGAGAAATATCGGCAATAGTAGGATAGCGGAATACATCTTGCAGCGCGATAGTAACGCCGAAGGTTTTGTGGATTTTATTGATCAGGCCAATGGCTTTCAAAGAATGGCCACCCAGGTGGAAAAAATTCCCGGTAACGCTGATAGCTTCTCTTCCTACGCTGAGTATTTCCGACCAAATTTCAACCATTTTATTTTCTATTTCATCCCGGGGCGCCGTGTACTTCTCGCCTACTTTTAATACAGGTTCAGGTAGTGCTTTCCGGTCTATTTTCCCGCTGGGAGTTAAAGGAATTATGTCCACCGGGACAAAATAAGCGGGGATCATATAGTCAGGTAAATTAACGGAGAGTATATTCCTCAATTTCGAGATATCCAGTTCCTCTGCTGTATCCAATACTACATATGCGCACAGGTATTTGTCGCCTGTTTCCTGCTGCTTTACCGCCACTATGGCTTCCTTGATAAAAGCGATTTTCTTCAAATGATTTTCAATCTCACCCGGCTCGACGCGAATACCCCGTATCTTCACCTGGTGGTCGATGCGGCCTAAGAATTCGATGTTTCCGTTGGTCAACCACCGGGCCAGATCGCCGGTACGGTAAAAAATATAGGCCCTATTGGTCCTATAAGACCTATTAAATCTCTCTACAGTTAGTTCCCGGTTGTTCAGGTATCCCCTACCGACTTGTAAACCGCCAGCATATAATTCCCCTGCAATCCCCGCCGGCTGCAAATGTTTCCCTTTATCCAGTATATAGATACGGGTGTTCATGATCGGTTTTCCTATCGCAGGAAATTCCGGGAAACCTTCTGTGGAATTCATGGTTAAGGTTGTTATCACGTGGGTCTCTGCTGGGCCATAATGATTATGCAAATAGACCTGATGCTGCGTTAAATAATTTCTGAATGTATCGCTCACTACTACCTGTTCCCCCGCAGTCACGATATGCTCTACGCTGCCCGGGAAAATTTCTGAATAATCATCTTGGCTGAATATCAGCTTAATAAAAGACATGGGAAGGAATAATGTCTTTATTTTATTTTTACTTATAAATTCGAATAATTCGGGGATATGATTGCGGGTTTCTTCAGGGATAAGATACAACTCTCCCCGGCCCAGGAGGGTAGTAAATATTTCCTGAAACGACACATCGAAACTGATGGTGGTAAACTGCAAAACTTTACTGAAATCTATGTTGGTGTACTCCAACTGAAATTTCACCAGGTTCACCAGGTTGGTATGTTCCAACATCACGCCTTTGGGCGTTCCCGTGGAACCGGAAGTGAAAAGAACATACACCAGGTCCGATCCCTTGTTTATCGGTTGGAGGTTTTCACCGGTTCCCTGGGATAAATACTCGTTTCTTATATCGATCGGGTCTATATTCCTGGGAATATAACCGGCATCTTCCTCTATATCAAAATTAGTCGCCAATGCCGATATATTACCGTCTTCGATCATAATCTCTTTTCTTACTCCAGGGAGCCCGGGATCTATGGGCAAGTACGCGCCGCCAGCTTTCATGATACCCAGCATGCCGATTACCATTTCAAATGCACGTTTAACCATCAAACCTACTACTTTATCCGGTCCGACACCCCTGCTCCGCATTAAACTTGCCAGCCGGTTGGCTCTCCGATTTAACTCTCCGTAAGTAATTCGCCCGTCCCTGAATACCAATGCTGTTTTATGTTCATTTCCCAATACTACCTTTTCAAACCACCCGTGGATTGTTTCATTTAGATCGATGGGTTCTGTAATTCCACTGGATATTTCCAGGATCCTCTTTTTCTCTTCTTGATCGATGATCTCGATATCAGCCAGGCTCACCGCTGGGTCCACGTTGACCGCATGGATAATATTTTTAAAATAACCGACACATTTCCGGATGGTTTCCTCTTTGAACAACTTCGTACTATATTCGAGACTGAAGGTTAATCGATCATCTATCTCCACACCTGCTAAATTTAAATCGAACTTCGATGTTTTTAGATCATATTCATAAGGTCTCAACGTCAATCCCGGGATATCTATGGACGGTATTTCCATATTCTGGAATACGAACATAATATCGAATATCGGGTTGCGGGATGTATCCCTGTCAACCACCACTTTCTCCACCAGGTCTTCGAACTGGTAGTCCTGGTTCCCTAAAGCATCTAATGTTCTCGCCTTTACTTCCTTTAAAAATTCTAAGAAAATTTTTCCAGGAACAGGGTAATTCCTTAATGGTAGAGTATTGATAAACATCCCGATGATACCCTGGAATTCCTCTCGATTTCTTCCTGCAATGGGGGTACCAATGACAATATCTTCTTCACTGCTTAATTTGGAAAACCACGTATTACAGGCGGCCAATAGCGCCATATAAAGGGTGGCTCCCTGACCCTGTGCCAACTTTTTTAATAATTCTGTTTCCTCTCTACCCAGTTCGAAATCCACCCGGCTACCTTCGAAACTCTGCATCACGGGCCTGGGATAATCGGTTGGCAGGTTCAAAACAGGGAGTTCTCCTGCGAACTGTTCCAACCAGTACTTTTCTTGACGATTCAATATCTCTTTATACTTCTGACGGTTTTGCCAGGCCGCATAATCTTTATAAGTAATGTTTAAAGAACAAAGCTTAATCCCCTTGTAAAGCGCCATCATTTCTTTATACAATATCGCCAAGGATGTGCCATCGGCAATAATATGGTGCATATCAATGAGCAAGATGTGTTCTTTAGCGTCGATTTTTATTAATCCCACCCGCAAAAGCGGCACCCGGGATAAATCAAAAAACTTCACGAAACGAGATATCTCTAAACCACTGGTTGCATAATATTCTATCTTAAAATCCACTTTCTCATGGATCTTTTGCATTGGTCTGTCCCCAATAGATTCAAAGGAAGTTCTTAAACTTTCATGCCTGGCAATTAATTCCCCGAAAATTTCTTCCAATTTCTCGCCGTCCAGTTCACCTATCAAACTCATCGCTAACGGCATATTATAGCCGGTACTATCGGGCTCCATCTTTTGGAGAATATACAACCTTTTTTGTGCTGAAGACAACTCATAATACTCTCTTTCCGGCACTATCCAAACGGGATCATATCCTTTTTGATTTGTTTCTCTGATATATCCCGATAACGCCCTGATGGTAGGAGTTTCAAATACCCGGGCAAGCGGTATCTCCACATGCAACGCCTTATGTACTTTTGCTGTCATTATGGCTGCTTTCAAAGAGTGCCCACCCAATTGGAAAAAATTATCATCGATTCCTATTGATTTTTGCATTTGAGACGCAGCCAATGCATCTCTACATAAAATCTCCGACCACATATCTACTAACTTCGCTTCAATCATATCCCTCGGTGCTGAATATCTTTCGCCAACCTTCAATTCTGGTTTTGGGAGCGCCATCCGATCTATTTTTCCACTGGGAGTTAGAGGAAAACGATCCAGGTAAACAAAATAAGAAGGCACCAGATAATCCGCTAAATGACACCGTAAATATTCCCGTAGAACGGATATGGCTACCTGTTGTTCCCCTTGGGGGACAAGATAGGCGCATAAATTGTTATCACCGTTTTCATCCTGTATGGATGTTACCACTACCTCTTTTATCCGTTCATGTTTGGCTAATTCACTCTCAATCTCGCCCAATTCTATCCTGAATCCCCGTACTTTTACCTGGTGGTCAATTCTTCCTAAGAACTCGATGTTTCCATCAGGTAGCCAATGGGTTATATCTCCTGTACAATACACTTTCTTTTCAGGTAAATGGGGGGTATCTATGAACTTCTCTTCAGTCAGCTTCTCATTATTATGATATCCTTTAGATAGCCCAATTCCGCCAATGCATAATTCACCTGGGATTTTTACTGGCAATACTCTTCGGTACTTATCCAATATATATACATTTACATTGGGAATGGGTTTACCGATGGGAATTATTCCTTGCAGGTGGTAAGATTTGATGGGGATTCGATAGAAAGTAGCAATATCCGTACATTCGGTGGGGCCATAAGTATTAATAATTTCGCAATGAAAAGTCCCCGAATTCACCCATGGGAGTAACCTGTCAAATCGAATGGGTTCACCACCCAGGATAATTGCCCTTAGGGAGTGTAACGGACTATAACCGGCATCGTCGTTCGATTCAATTAGTGGATAAAGTACGCTGGGAGCACAATTGATTATGGTAATGTGCTCTTTCTGGATAATTTCAGTTAATTCGCGATAATCTGGAATCCCCGGTGAAGCTAATGTAAGGCATCCACCAACCAGGAAAGGGCTGAATAGATTCTTTTGGGAAAGATCAAAACTAATGGGGGCAATCAATAAATTGTTATCGTCCTCACTGATATTAAATTCTTCGATATACCAGTGAAGTAAGTTTATAAATCCTTCTTCTTGAACCATAACCCCTTTGGGTTTACCGGTAGAGCCGGAAGTGTAAATGATATAACAGAGATTTGAGGAATCGGAAGCGAGGAAGTGAGGAAGCGGGGAAGCGGGGAAAAAACTGGAAAGCTCAAATTCCGCTCTTCCGCTCTTCCGCTCTTCCGCTCTTTTTATCATTATCTTTACTCCACTGTCTTTCAACATGTAATCGATCCGTTCTTGCGGGTAATCCGGATCGATCGGTAAATAGGCGCCCCTGGCTCTTAATATACCCAGTATTCCAACGATCATCTCAATGGATCGTTCTATCATTAATCCTACAACGCAATTGGCGCCCACCCCCTTATTTTTTAATATCCATCCCAAATATTCAACTCTCTCATACATATCCTGATAAGTCATAAATTGGTGAAAAGAAGATGCCATTGCTATCCTATCCGGCGCTTTTTTAACTTGTTCTTCAAATAGCTGATTGATGTTTTTATCTTTTGGGTAGTCTCTTACGGAGCTGTTAAAATCAATCAATATCTGATTTTTTTCCTCTTCCGATATGATCTCTATCTCAGATAATTGCATACCAGGATTCCCCGCTGCTGCCGCTACTATGGAAACTATTTTTTTAAAATAACCGGAGAACTGCCGGATAGTAGGTTCCGTGAAAAGCTTGCTGCAATACTCGAAATCGAAACATAAATTATCACCCTTTTCAACTCCTGTTAATATTATATCGAATTTAGCCGTACTCCTCTCATAGGGATAAGACGACAATTTCAATCCTGGAATTACTATTTCGGGAATCTCGATGTTCTGCAAGATAAACATAACGTCAAACAACGGATTACGTCCCATATCCCTGTTTTTTACAACTTTTTCAACCAAATCCTCAAGCGGATAATCCTGGTTCTCAAATGCTTCCAGCGTACGTATGGTTACTTCATTAAGGAATCCTGGAAAACTTTTTTCTCCCTTCGGGAAATGCCTCAATGCCAGGGTATTTACAAACATCCCAATAATCGATTCCAGGTCCACATGCCTCCGACCGGTCGTTGGAGTCCCAATAACGATATCCTCCTGCCCGCTGAGCTTTGATATCAATATACCGAAAGTCGCCATCACTATCATATACAGGGTGGTATTCCGCTCAAACGCTAATTCTTTCAACTGCGTTGTCTCATGCGGTCCGATTTCAAATACGATGGACCGACCTCCAAAATCCTGTACCCTGGGTCTTACATAATCCGTGGGTAAATTCAATACCGGTATTTCTGTTTCATACTGCTCCAGCCA